>NZ_CP010535.1:3052500-3352500 GCF_001430825.1 Sediminicola sp. YIK13
GTTCGGAAGCCTTGTTGGTTTTAAAGAAAAAGAAAATAACGGCACCAAACAAAAAGATGATGAGCAACAGGGCTATTGGATAATATTTTAACCGATTTAAGACCTCGGAGTTCCCATAATAGAGAGTGGCCAATTGTTCCCCTTTGTAGTCAATGGAAATGGGAGTGTTCTCCGCTTGGAATTGAACAATTTTTTTGGTGAGGTAGGAAGTGTCCTGTGCTTCGTCCTCAGTGATATTGTTCACCTTGATCGAATGGTCCTTATTTACCAGAATCATAGGTGTGGAGGTGTTGTTCTGAAATATTTTTACGTGAAGGTTCCCCAAATCACGATCTTCTGAAGATTGCAGTAGTTCCGATTGTGCCGTGGCCCATATCTCCATTTTCAATCGCTCCTCCTCCTTGAATTTTTTAAAAAAGCTGTTGGTATTCCATAGAATCAGGCTAACGATAACAAAGGAAGCTATCAGCAGTAAAATGTTAGACGTTTTTTTGGGATTTAGGGTCATCCAAATAATAAATTAGTTCTAAAGATAACGCAAATTGTCAAAAGTTATTCTATTTCCAAACACGATGATTGTTTCATTTGTGCATACAATTTACTTACCTTTGCCCCACTATGAAAAAATTGCTTTCCATTACGCCTTCAGAGATTCCTACGGCCAAATTACATGGTTATCTGTTAGGTGCTGTTGGTCCTAGACCCATAGCATTTGCAAGTACTGTTGATGAAAATGGAAGGCCAAATCTGTCACCTTTTAGTTTTTTCAATGTCTTTAGTGCCAATCCTCCGATCATGATCTTTTCACCGGCCAGGAGGGTCAGGGACAATACAACAAAACACACCTTGGAAAATGTATTAAAGACGAAGGAAGTGGTTATTAACATAGTTAACTATGACATGGTACACCAAATGTCTTTGTCGAGTACGGAATATGTTGAAGGGGAGAACGAGTTTGTTAAAGCGGGCCTGACCATGTTGAAGTCGGATGTGGTGACCCCTTTTCGAGTGGCGGAATCTCCTGTACAGTTTGAGTGCAAGGTCATAAAAGTAGAGGCCTTGGGAAAGGAAGGAGGAGCGGGCAACCTTATTTTTTCTGAGGTGGTAAAGATCCATATAGATGAATCTATCTTGGACGCTTCCGGCACCATAGACCAACATAAGATAGACCAAGTGGCACGTATGGGCGGCAATTGGTATTCTAGGGCCAATTTGGGGCTGTTCGAAGTGCCAAAACCCTTATCTTCCTTGGGGATAGGAATAGATAATATTCCAGAGGAAATAAGGCACAGTTCTGTTTTAACCGGTAATGATTTAGGCATGCTGGGCAATGTGGAACACTTGCCAACGAAAGAAGAGGTGAAAGAATTCATAGCTTCCAATGTAGCAATCAGGTCAATTTTAAGTGGGGACAACAAAGAAAAATTACATAAAAAAGCACAAGAATTTTTACATAATAACGAGGTACATTCTGCATGGAAAGTATTGTTAGCAAATAAATAGACAATGGAAATACAAGGAAAAATCAAAATGGTCGATGAGACCAAAACTTTTGGAAACAACGGTTTTAGAAAAAGGGAAATGGTGATTACTACGGAGGAGCAATATCCGCAGCACATCATGATCGAATTTGTCCAGGACAAATGTGACCTATTGAATAACTACAGTGCAGGTCAGGAAGTTAAGGTTAGCATCAACTTGAGGGGTCGCGAATGGGTGAATCCACAAGGGGAGACAAAATACTTTAACTCTATCCAAGGATGGAGAATAGAAGGTGTGCAGTCCGAACAGGGCGGTGCCGGAATGCCTCCAGTACCACCTATGGATGCTTTTGAGCCAGCCGATAAATTAAATGAGGAAGATCATGACGATCTACCATTCTAATGGATTAAGTACTGTATCAACCGGTATTAATACAATACGACCTATCCTCTTTCTTGAAATTGGGTAGGTCGTTTCGTTTTCATTAGTTTTATATAAAATAGGATATTGTGAAAAAGGATAGCGGACATCACCCATTGTTCTTTGTGACGGATCGATTGGAGTTTCCTCCCGTGGAACATGCCAATGAGGAAGGGCTGTTGGCGGTAGGAGGGGATTTATCTTCAGAGCGTCTCCTACTGGCCTACAGGAGGGGGATTTTTCCATGGTTCAATGAGGATTCCTTGATTCTCTGGTGGAGTCCCGATCCGAGAATGGTGCTCTTTCCCAATAAAATAAAAGTCTCTAAAAGCATGCGTAAAATTTTAGAGGGAAATCGATTTAAATTGACCAAGAATACCCAATTTGAGGCAGTTATCGACCAATGTGCCCAAAGTCCGAGAAAGGACCAAATGGGAACATGGATTACACAAGCCATGAAAAAAGCCTATGTGAAGCTACATAAGCTCGGCATTGCCAAATCCTATGAGGTATGGGAAAAAGATGAATTGGTAGGTGGACTTTATGGAATAGATCTGGGTCATGTCTTTTGTGGAGAAAGTATGTTTAGCAAAGTAAGCAACGCCTCAAAATTTGCATTTATAAAATTGGCCCAAGAATTGGAGGAAAAGCGGTACAGCCTGATCGATTGTCAGGTGTATACCCCTCATTTGGAAAGTCTCGGGGCCGAAGAAATTCCCAGGGAAGCGTTTATTGAAATTCTAACTAGTCAAAAGTAAAGTCTCTCGGATTGTGAGTAACGTTTTTTTGGTGAACATCGCTTGCTGTTGCAAGTGATAGAATGGTACAATTATCCTTTTTTTTTAATAAAGGATGTGGTCATAATTTGGGGGCAGTGCCTTTTTTAAGTGTTCCAAATTGCCTTCCGCATCAAAAAGAATCTTGTATTCTTGGCATTTACCATCTGTTTTTCCCTTGGCCCATAACATATAAGCCATATCTGGAAGAATCAAATTCTGAAACGCTTTTTTTAAAGTGGCAGCCTCTGGTTGATCTTTTGTAACCTTATACTGCTGAAGTATCTTTTTTATGCGAACTTTCGCGAAATGTTGTTCCAAAAAGGTAGTGATGTTCTCCCAGCTATCCTGAGGGATGTCGATCTCCTTTACGTTGATGTCCACCATTTGAAATTGACCATCTTCTGAAAAGTGTACGCCATAACGTAGCCGATCCTTTTTAAATTTTGAGGTATAATGAATGGTGCTACTGTCAATTTCTTTGTAGTAGCGCAGTTTTTTTACTGGACCTATTTTAGTCTCCATAAAAAGTCGGCCGTTTTCGGGAAATTGCGACTTTTTAATACGATGCTCCCTTTCCAATTTAATCTGGGCCATTGCCATAGTACTCATCAATAGCACTGATACAAAAAGGACTGCTCTAAACTTCATGGTATCTAAAACAATTTATTTCATGATCGTTAACCATCCCTGTTGCCTGCATATGGGCATAAACAACTGTACTACCTACAAACTTAAAGCCACGTTTTTTTAAATCTTTGCTAATCCTATCCGAAAGCTCAGTATTGGCCGGAATGTCCTTAGGTGATTTAACCTCATTCTTAATGGGCTTTCCATCAACAAACTTCCATATGTACGAACTGAAGCTTCCAAATTCTTGTTGAATCTTAAGAAATGCCTGGGCATTGGAAACGGTAGCATTGATCTTAAGCTTATTGCGGACGATACCAGAATTTGCCATCAGGGAAGCAATCTTTTCCGGATCATATTGTGCAATTTTATGATAATTGAATCCGTCTAAGGCTTCACGGAAATTTTCCCGTTTCCGCAAAATCGTGATCCAACTCAATCCGGCCTGAAAAGTTTCCAAAATCAAAAATTCAAACAGGGCATCATCATCTCTTAAAGGAACTCCCCACTCCTCATCATGATAGCTTTCGTAGAGGGGATCACCTAGGCACCAAGCGCATCTATGTTTACTCATTATCGTTGCATCTATATAGGAATAAAGATATATGAATAATTTAGAATGTTTGAATGATAAAGAGATAAATAGGCATCCCCAAGGTGATATTAAAAGGGAAGGTAATGGCCAGGGCCATGGGAATATAGAGACTGGGGTTGGCTTTTGGGGCCACTAGTTTCATTGCGGCGGGTACAGCAATATAAGAGGCGCTTCCTGCAAGCAGGGCAAATAAAAATCTGTTTCCGATGCTTTCTGTAAATGATGCGCTAACAATAGCGGCGATACTTCCATTCAAAAGTGGTATGAAAATAGCAAAAAGCAGTGCAAACCATCCTTTGTTGAGGAAATCCGATAGTTTTTTACCACTGGTTATACCCATATCCAAAAGAAATACTGCCAAGAATCCTTTGAAGATATCCGTAGTAAATGGTTCTATACCCCTTGCCTGTTGGTCATTGGCCAGAAAACCAATCACAAGGCTCCCAATGATCAGCAGCACGCTCCCGTTGGTCAGGGAATGGTGTAAAATACTGCCTAGTTTTGTTTTTTCTTGATTGCCGTTGCGGTATAACGACATAAGTAAAACCGCAATAATAATAGAAGGTGCTTCCATAAGTGCCATTACCGCCACCATATGACCTCCAAATTCAATTTGGGCCATTTCCAAATACGAAACTGCGGTAACAAAAGTTACGGCACTTACAGAGCCGTAGGCCGCTGCGATGGCCCCGGCATTTTCAACACTGAACTTTCGTCTTAGTATAAAGAAGGTGTAGATGGGAACTAGTAGTGCAAGTAAAATTCCAAACAAGAGTGACCATAAAATTTCCATGTCCAAATTACTGTGGGACAACTCCAATCCTCCCTTAAAACCAATGGAAAAGAGTAGGTACAAGGAAATAAATTTTGAAGAACTGGGCGGTATTTCAAGATCGCTTTTAAGTTGGACTGCCAAAATTCCAAGAAAGAAAAATAATAGGGCAGGGTTGGTCAGGTTTTCAATCAGCAAATGTAAATCCATATTAATGCAGGGATGGTTTTAAAAAGGGCTTAAGAGAATGAAAGGGTTGGTTTCTCTGCAGGTACGTTCACCGTTAATTCTATTGTACCATTAATTTCGATGGTCTGGCCGAGGTCTCTTGCGGTAAGTATCATGTCTTTGATCTGTTCCTTGGATGCCTGTAGTTCTTTAATTCGCATTTCAGAACGAGTGGTGTCCCCACTAAATCGCTCTGTAATTTCAGTTATCTTAAGGTTGTGAAACCTAATTTTGTCATTGATCAAAGTGAATAATACTTCAGCTGTTTCTGAAGGAGTGAACGCTCCCTCTACGATTTTAAAATTTTGTTGGATAGAATTCATAATTTATCTTTAATATTATTTAGCGGCCTCCCGTTCAATACCAAGGGCGTGCAAAGTTTATATTTATTATTCATAAATTTTTATTTATATTTATTATGTGATACATAAAAATATATTATGAACTATACATTGCATCAATTGCAGATCTTCTTCAAGGTTGCTGAAACCAAAAGCATCACAAAAGCTGCTGAAGAATTGTTTTTAACTCAGCCGGCAGTGTCCATACAATTAAAAAATTTTCAGGAACAGTTTCCAATACCCCTTACTGAAGTTGTAGGGCGGAAATTATTTATAACGGACTTTGGCCAGGAAATTGTAAAGGCAGCAGAGAAAATATTAAACGAGGTACACGCCATAAATTATAGAACAATGGCTTTTGCAGGGGAATTGACCGGCAGGCTAAAAATTTCGGTAGTTTCCACCGCAAAGTATGTGATCCCTTACTTTCTGGCCGATTTTATGACTGAGAATATTGGGGTGGATTTAATTATGGACGTGACGAACAAATCGAGGGTAATTGAAAGTTTGGAGGCCAATGAGGTAGATTTTGCGATGGTCTCTGTTTTGCCCAAGCAGATTAAAACCGAAAGCGTTGGATTAATGCAAAATAAACTATTTTTTGTGGGTGGTGTTCAACATGAAAAGTTGAACAAACCTATTCAAAAGGAGCAGTTTGAAGAATTACCGCTCATTTACAGAGAGCAAGGGTCTGCAACCCGAAACGCCATGGAGACCTTTATTAAAGGCAATTCATTTTCTGTTCGCAAAAAAATAGAATTGACCTCAAATGAAGCCGTAAAACAGGCGATTATTGCAGGTTTGGGATATTCCCTGATGCCATTGATCGGGATTAAAAATGAACTGAGAACCGGAGAGTTGCAGATAATACCAATGGCAGGTCTTCCTCTTATAACCACCTGGAACCTCGTATGGTTGCCTGCCAAAAAATTGTCTCCTGCGGCCTTGGCTTTTTTGGAACACGTGACTGCCACAAAGGAGACAATTATCCAGCAAAAATTTAAGTGGTTTGAAGAATACTAGGATTGTGGTTCTATTTGATTAGGATTTTTTTAATTCCCCAATAGCCAAGGCCTTCTCCAGATTGGCCTCCACAGTAGGATAGAACCTAAAAAATGGACGCCCATCCTTCCGAGCAATAATCGCAGTGGTAGATCCGTCTGCATTCATTATCAGTTCCTTCACAACTATATCCATGCCAACAAGGGAATTGTAGTTGGCAATAGCACCTCTTTTTATAATAATATTCCTTCTTGGGAAATCTATATGTTTATAAGTATGACCCGTGGGCTCACTTATTTTATAAATAGATCCTTTTGAAATTTGGATATCATTTTTCTGAGCCATTGCGGCGTTAGTGCTGCAGAATAAGAATATTGCAAATAAAAATGTCCTCATGATCTTTTAATTTTTTACAAGGCTAAATTATTTATTTTTTCATATAAGGCAAGTATTACTAATGTTAAATAGTAGTTAATATATTACCCTAAGATAGTAATACTATTATATTTGTCGGAATATATTCTAAAAATATCGCATGGACAGGTTATTACGATCCATAAAAATTGAGATTAACGAAAAAATCTATAAAAAAGACCCACAATCTTCAGATCTTGGTAAGAAGATTATAGAGCATGGAATTCTTATGATTCATGAATTGGGTTTTGAAGATTTTACATTTAAAAAGTTGGGTGTCCAGATAGGATCCAACGAAAGTTCTATATACCGATATTTCGAAAACAAGCACAAACTGCTATTGTACCTGACCTCTTGGTATTGGGGATGGTTGGAGTATCAATTGGTGTTTTCAACCAACAGTATTCAGGACAATACCCACAAACTTAAAAAAGCAATCGAGATAGTAACCATGGAAATTGAAGAGGATTCCTCCTTTACCTATATCAATGAGGTCCTATTAAATAAAATCATCATCAATGAGTATTCTAAGTCTTATTTGACAAAGGAAGTGGATAAGGAAAATAAAGAGGGATACTTTACTATTTATAAAAGGCTTGCAGATCGATTGAGCGAAATGATAAAAATGGTTAATCCGGAATATTCTTTTCCTACCAGCCTTGCAAGTACCTTATTGGAAGGGTCCCTACATCAATATTTTCTTAGAGACCACTTTACCTCCTTGACCGAATGTAAAGAACCAAGTTCGGTAACCCTTTATTTCACCGATTTGGTTTTTAACTCTTTAAATATTAAAAAAAATGGCTAAAAATGTTGAAACCGCCTGGCAGCGGTTAATGGGGTTGTTAAAGTTGGATAAGAGGGATATTCTGCAGACATTTTATTACGCCATCTTTGCTGGCTTTGTAAATCTTTCCCTTCCGCTAGGTATTCAGGCGATCATAAATTTGATCCAAGGGGCTCAAATTAGTACCGCATGGATAATTTTGGTAGTTCTGGTCACGGGAGGTGTGGCATTTGCCGGTATATTACAGCTGATGCAGATTAGGATCATTGAAAACATACAGCAAAAAATATTTACCAGGGCTTCCTTTGAATTTGCATATCGCTTCCCAAAAATAAAAATGAGCGAATTACGGGATTACTACCCGCCGGAATTGGCCAACCGCTTCTTTGATACTTTAAATGTTCAAAAAGGCCTTTCCAAGGTCCTATTGGATTTTCCCGCGGCAATTTTACAGATATTATTTGGGTTGATACTTCTTTCTTTCTATCACCCCTTCTTTATCCTTTATGGGCTGTTACTGTTATTGTTGATTTATGTGGTTTTTAAGTTCACTGCGCAAAAAGGGATGGACACTAGTTTGGAGGAATCAAAAAACAAGTACAAAGTAGCTCATTGGATACAGGAAATAGCTAGATCACTTGTGAGCTTTAAGCTCTCGGGGAGGACCAGCCATGCGCTTATAAAAAACGATGAGCTGGTTGCAGAATACTTGGAAGCAAGGGAAAATCACTTTAGGATCTTGGTAATACAGTTTATCCAGATGATTGGCTTTAAGGTTTTGGTAACAGGTGGTTTATTGCTGATAGGTGGTCTGTTGGTTCTAAACCAAGAAATGAATATTGGGCAATTTGTAGCGGCAGAAATTATCATTTTATTGGTGATCAATTCCGTGGAAAAATTGATTCGGGGATTGGAAACCATATATGATCTATTAACCTCTATAGAAAAATTAGGACAGGTTGTGGACAAGGAGTTGGAGTCACAGGAAGGGGAGACCCCCTTGACCCCTGAAATGGAATTGACCGTTGAATTGGACAACGTCTCCTACAGTGTGGTTGGAAGTAACAGAAAAATTATAAATGAGCTTTCATTAAAGATTCTTCCGAATACTTCAACGATCATTGTTGGACCCAATAGCTCTGGTAAATCTACATTACTACGCCTAATCTCAGGGTTATTAACACCAACCGAAGGAGCTATTTTTGTAAATGACATTTCCTTGGAAAACATAGTACCCAACCATTACAGGTCATTTTTAGGGCAATCCCTTACAGAGGAAAGTCCGTTTGAAGGCACAATATTTAACAATATTACCTTTGGGGATAAAAGTGTCCAGCAAAAAGATCTGAATTGGGCCATAGAAAAAGCCGGACTGTTGTCCTTTGTAAAGGAACAACCAAAAGGAATAAATACCTTTTTATACCCAGAAGGGCAACAAATCCCCTACACCATATCCAAGAAAATTGTCTTGGCAAGAAGTATTGTAAGAAAGCCTAAGCTATTGATATTAAAAGATCCTCTTGACCAGTTGAATGCGTCAGAGGCTATTGAAATCATGGATTTTTTAACTGCTAAAGATAGGCCATGGGCTTTGGTAGTTGTCAGCCAAGATCCAAATTGGTTGAGCCGTTGCGATAGAAAGATTGTGATAGAAGAAGGTAAAATTAAAAGTGTAAACTAGGAGCTATGCTGAATATTGCTAAAAACGAGCTGAATAAGAAAGTAGATCTAACAGGGTATAAATCTGGCACACGGGTTTTCCACAAAAGGCACTATAAGCACTTTAACAGGTTTTTACTAGTTTCTGCTATTTTTGCCTTCATTGTTTTATTCCTTCCCTGGACCCAAAACATTAGGGCTCTGGGTTATCTAACTACGCTAAAACCTGGTCAAAGGCCACAGACGGTCCAATCCCCTATTCCGGGCAGGATTGAAAAGTGGTATGTTCAAGAAGGGGATTTTGTAAATAAGGGAGATACGATCCTATTTATCTCAGAGATCAAAAACGAGTACTTTGATCCAAATTTGGTACAGAGAACAGGACAACAGATCAAGGCCAAATCCATGGCCGTTTCTTCCTATGGAGAAAAGGTCAAGGCCCTGAACAACCAGATCGGTGCCGTAATGCAGGAAAGAATACTAAAATTAAAGCAGGCGGAAAATAAATTGATCCAGTCCAGGTTAAAGGTAAAGAGTGATAGTATCGATTTAGAGGCCGCGAAAACCAATATAAGTATTGCCCAGAGGCAGTATGAAAGGGTTGTTCAATTGGAAAAGGAAGGTTTGAAGGCGGTCACTGATGTTGAAGAAAAGCGATTGAAGCTACAAGAGACACAGGCCAAGTTGATTTCCCAGGAAAACAAGCTTTTAGCTACCATAAATGAAGTGCTTAACTCCGAGATGGAAATAAACCGGGTTCGAGCAGAGTATACCGATAAGCTTTCAAAAGCCCAAAGCGATATGTTTACGGCCCAATCCAATCAGTTCGATTCCGAAGCACAGGTATCCAAACTGGAGAGCGATTATACCAATTATGAGATGCGGAACGATATGTATTATATCCGTGCCCCACAATCGGGATATATCAATAAGGCTATTCAAGGCGGGATTGGGGAAACATTCAAAGAGGGGGACCGTTTGGTAGGTATAATGCCATCTGATTATGAATTGGCTGTTGAAACCTTTGTGGAGCCTATAGACCTTCCCTTGGTCCATTTGGGAGAGGAATTTAGAATTCAATTCGATGGGTGGCCCGCCATTGTTTTTAGCGGATGGCCAAACTTATCCTATGGTACCTATGGCGGCAAAGTCGTGGCCATAGAAACTTTTATCAGTGATAATGGCAGATACAGGGTGCTTTTAGCTCCTGATCCGGCAGATCACCCTTGGCCCAAGGATATTCGCGTAGGATCTGGGGCAAATACACTGGCCTTGTTGGAGGACGTTCCAATCTGGTTTGAACTATGGCGTCAATTAAATGGCTTTCCTCCCAACTATTATCAGCCAAATACTGACGCCTCCAATAGTAAGAAGTAATGAAGAAAAGCATACTATATTTCGTCTTTTTTGCCTTTTTCTTATCAAGTGCCCAGGAGCCGGATACCCTTGTTTTGAAATTTAGGGAGTATCTAGGATATGTAAAAAAATACCATCCCATTGCAAAACAGGCAGAGCTGGCCTTGGCTACTGGCCAAGCAAATCTAATGCGTGCAAGGGGTGGCTTTGATCCCAAAATTGAGGTAGATTTTGATCAGAAGGATTTTAAAGGGACCACCTATTATGACAAGCTCAATGCGGCCTTTAAAATCCCTACGTGGTACGGCTTGGAACTCAAAGGAAAATTTGAACAGAATGAGGGGTCCTTTTTAAATCCCGAAAATAATGTGCCAGAGGAAGGACTTTACAGCGCTGGAATATCTTTCTCCCTGGCTCAGGGATTTTGGATCAATGAAAGAATGGCGACATTAAAGCAGGCAAAGCTTTTTCGCGAGCAGAGTAAAGCTGATCGTGATCTCCTCATTAATCAAATTCTTTTTAACGCCTCCTTGGCTTATTTTGATTGGTTGCAGGCCTATAATGAAATGGAGATTTTCAATAACTTTTACGCCAATGCCCAAATAAGGTTTGAGGGGGTAAGAAAAAGTGCACGTGTTGGGGAAATTGCCGCTATTGATACCGTAGAGGCAAAAATTGTGGTTCAGGACAGGGCACTTGGCTTGGAGCAGGCCAAGGTAAGGTTGATGAACAAGTCCTTGGAGCTTTCTAATTTCCTTTGGTTAAACAATAATATTCCAGTTGAGCTACAAAGTAACGTGGTGCCAGATTTCAATTTGGACGGGGATATAGATGCGACCTTGGAAATTATGGGAATGCCTCTGGATAGTTTTTCAATCGAAAAACACCCAAAACTAAAATCCCTTACTTATAAAATTGAAGGTTTGGAGGTCAATAAAAGGCTCAAGGCCAACAAGTTGTTGCCGAAAATAGATTTGGAGTATAATTTTTTAACTGAGACCCCAGAGTTGATTAACTCCTTGGAAACCCAAAATTATAAAGGAGGCATTAATTTTCAGTTACCATTGTTTCTTAGAAAGGAAAGGGGTGATTTGAAGTTGGCAAAATTCAAATTACAAGACGCCCAGTACGAATTTGATAATACCCAACTTGAGTTGAAAAACAAAATTGTTGCCATATACAGGGAGTTGGAATCTTTTGAGATCCAGAATAAATTGATAGCTGATATTGTTAAAAATTACCAAGCACTGCTAAGTGCTGAAGAGCGCAAATTCAGCTTTGGCGAAAGCTCCATATTTTTAATCAACTCTAGGGAAAGCAAACTCATAGATTCAGAGCTAAAGCGAAACCAGGTCCAAAATAAATTTTTCACAACAAAGGCAAAATTGTTCAACAGTTTGGCTGTAAATCCGGAAAACTTGTAGACGGTAGGGCGAGTTGTCTAAAAAAATTTTAAAGAAAAGACTAATTTCATCGTATAATCAAAAAGCTGGACCAGATGGACGGAAGAATAAATAAAGGTTATAGGGTGCTAAGTCATGCAGGGGCTTATTTAAAACGATCCCGTAAACTGCGTATAAGCTTCAATTCCTTTTTTAAGGATACCTTTTTTATAGTGATAGGAATTTTTTCTGCCGCATTTGGTCTGGAGAGTTTTCTTTTACCCAACAGATTTATAGATGGTGGGGCCACGGGAATTTCTTTGTTGGCTACGGAAATAACCATATTGCCACTATATCTTTTGATTATAGTGGTGAACATACCTTTTCTGATACTTGGGTACAAGGTTATTGGAAAGACATTCGCCATAAAAGCATCCTTAGCTATACTAGGTCTTGCCCTGGTGTTGGCCACGATGCACTTTCCAGAAATTACCCAGGATAAATTATTGGTAGCCGTTTTTGGAGGCTTCTTTTTAGGTGCAGGAATAGGACTTTCCATAAGAGGAGGCGGTGTTTTGGATGGTACGGAAGTTTTGGCCATCTTTTTAAGCAGAAAGATGGGGACCACTATTGGGGATATCATTATACTTATTAACATAGTTATATTTCTGGCAGCTGCTTACTTGCTCTCTATTGAAACTGCCCTTTATTCCATGCTGACCTATTTATCGGCTTCGAAGACCTTGGATTTTGTAGTGGATGGTATTGAAGAATATACGGGTGTTACCATTATTTCGCTGAAAAGCGAAGCTATGAGAATCATGATAACAGAAAAATTGGGGAGGGGATTAACCATATATCGCGCAAAGGGGGGATATGGAAAAAATGGTATTCACAATGATTACGATGTGATTTATACTGTAATTACCCGATTGGAAATACGAAAATTAAATATTGAGATCTCCAAGATAGATCCCAATGCCTTTGTGGTGATGAACAGTATCAATGATACCCGTGGTGGTATGATAAAGAAGAGGCATTTATAAGTATTTACGGCATCCCGTTTTAGGGAATGGTTGTCATCATCTAAATAATAGAGACGTTTATTTTTGTCTTAAACTGAGAACATTGGAATATAATATTAAAGAAAAAGCAATTAAAAAACTGATAAGCAAGGGTATCTCCCAGGCTTTATCCTATAGTGAATATAGATTGTTGATGGACCAATTGGTTCTAAGGTCTGGAACAACCGGACTTGAACAGACTCAAATGTATATAGATTATACAAAGCTGAACCAGCAACGGATGAAGCGTTTAGACAAAATGTTAAAGTTGCCTGAGGAAATCAAGGTCAAGATTGGGAAAAGTTCTCTTAAAATGACATGGTTGGTCCTTTCTGAAAGTTGGTGTGGAGATGCTGCACAAACGATTCCTGTCATCAATAAACTTGCAGTTTCAAATCCAAATATTAGCCTTAAAATAATTCAAAGGGATGAGCATATGGAGTTAATGCAACATTTTCTTACCCAGGGGTCCAGATCGATTCCCAAATTGTTGGCGATTGATTCTATTTCCAATGATATTTTATGGACTTGGGGGCCAAGACCTAGTAAGGCTGCACAATTGGCCCATGAATATAAAAAAGAGCATGGTGAACTTACACCACAATTTAAAGAAGAGCTACAAGTTTGGTACAACAAGGATAAAGGGAAAAATACAATGTCCGATCTATTGCATTTACTTTCCTTGGAATAGGTAAGTAATCGTTCCCTTTTGGTTATCAACGTCACTGGGATTAAATCTAGCCAAAAGGGCATAGGTGATGGCATTTTCTACCAGACATCCGTTCAAGGTATTGGAGCTTTTTTTATTTACTTCTGCTTCGATAACATAGCCACTGCGATCAACAAGTATGTTGATGACAATTTTTCCTCCCTCAATACAGGTGTAAACCGGGATAGGCAGGTCATAATGATTACGGTCCACCAAGGAATAGGAAACAGTGGTGCTTCTTTTGAAATTACTGGTATTTTTTGTTTTCTTGGCCTCTAGCTCCCCGAGTTTTTGCTTGGCCTCTTCTCGTTGTTTGGCCAGTTTTTGAAGATTGGCACCATAACCGGTTGTAGAATTCAGAAAATCGGTTTCTTCATCGCTTGTGGAGGATGATTCCAGATCTTCTTTAAGCTCCTCCAAGGTCTTTAAAGGTTCGGGATTTCCAAAGCTGGGTTTTGATGCTTCGTTTACCGCCAGATTACTTTTGCTTTGACTAGGTTGATCCAATTCCTTATTAGCTTTATTCTCTTCTTCCAGTAATTTTTCCAACTCTTCATCATCAAGCAGGGTAAGCTCAATAATATACTCCTCCTGTTCCTTGGCTCCTAAGTGAATGTTGTACAGTGCCAACACCATTAGGGACATGGAAAAGAACGTTATCAAAAAGGAAAGTTGACTTCTATTCAATTTCATACATCTAATACCTCTTGTGGTTTTTTAGATTTTACATAATTGACGCACAGTGGGACTAAACCCTTTTGTCACTAAGTATTCAATCGATCAGGAAGCAGTGCATCCTGAAAATCAAGAGGTGTTACAGCATTATCTACGTTGAAATCACCTATTTTGGTTCTTCTTAATGAAGAAAGATGTCCTCCGGAATCCAATGCTTTGCCAAAATCATTGGCCAAAGACCTGATATAGGTGCCCTTGCTACAGACGACTAGGAATGTAATGATGGGCATTTCAATTTTGGTTATTTCAAAGTTATGAATTTCAACGCTCCTCGATTGTATTTCTACTTCTTTTCCTTCCCTTGCATACTCGTATAATCTTTTTCCGTCTTTTTTTAGAGCGGAAAATACAGGAGGGAATTGTTGAATTTCGCCAATGAACTGTTCTGTGGTTCGATGAATCAGTTCTTCCGTGATGTGCTCAGTGGGATAGGTATTGTCAACTTCGGTCTCAAGATCATAAGAAGGGGTCGTGGCACCTAAGGTAATGGTACCCGTATATTCTTTTACCTGTCCCTGTAATTCGATAATTCTTTTGGTAAATTTTCCAGTACAGACCAATAGTAGTCCAGTTGCAAGAGGGTCCAAAGTCCCCGCGTGGCCAATCTTTATTTTCTTGAGCTCAAATTTGCGTCGAATAGCCCATTTTAAGGCGTTTACTGCTTGAAAAGAAGTCCAGGTGAGCGGTTTGTCTATCAGCAATATCTGCCCTTCCAAGTAATCTTCTTTCGTCATTATATCACGGTTAGGGGTCTAATGAAAAAATGGATGATCAGAATGGCAAAACCTACAATGATACGGTAGTAGCCAAACATTTTGAAGCCGTGCTTGCTCAAATATCCAATAAAGGTTTTAATGGCAAATAGTGCCACTAAAAATCCGACGACATTCCCGATGATCAAATAATTGACCTGATCACTGGTAAGGGTAAAGCCTGCATCGTAATAGTCGTAACTTTTCTTCAGGGTGGCCCCCAGCATGGTAGGGAGGGCCAAGAAAAAAGAAAATTCAGCTGCCGCAGTTCTGGAAAGCTTTTGTGTCATTCCTCCTACAATACTGGCTCCACTTCTGGAGACACCGGGTATCATTGCCAAACACTGGAAAAGTCCAATTCTGAAAGCGGTACGATAGGAGATCTCCGTATTTTCGGCATCTCCAAACCAATCATCAACCTTTAATAGAATGAAGCCCCCGAGAACCAAGGAAACTGCCACGGTCAACGGATTTTCCAGTAAGGAATCAATGACATCACTTAACAACAATCCGAAAACTACGGCCGGAATAAAGGCCACCAATAGTTTATAGTAAAAATCCAAAGTTTGAAAAAATCTTTTAAAATAAAGGACTACCACGGAAAGGATGGTCCCCAGTTGGATGACTATTGTGAACAATTTGGTAAAATCATCCTGTGCAATTCCAAAAAAGGAGGATGCGATAATCATGTGCCCTGTTGATGACACCGGTAAATACTCGGTAATGCCTTCAATGATGGCAAGTATAATAGCTTGTAGTAAGTCCAAATTTATTTTTTCTTGTGGGGGTTCAACAAAATGGCGTAGATCTCAATGCCCAGTCCCAATAGCACCAAGGTAGGGGCCAAACGGATTCTCCTGAAGTTGTATATCTCTGGGTTAAAAACAGTGGGGTCGTCACTACCTCCTCCGCTCATTAAGATAAATCCCAACGCCATACAGGCCAAGCCGATGAACATAAAAAGATAGTTCTTTTTTTGAAATATAAATTCAGGTTTCGGACCTTGGTTCTGATTCGTGCTGTTTTTCTTCATACCGCAAATTTAGTAATATAAATCGTCTGTCCTAAGATTTAAAAAACGCTGTGTGGCAAAAAAGGTACTCAAAACGGATATAAGCACTCCCAAAAGAAAAACCCCGACAAATAAAAAGCCTAGGACAAGAGGATCATCTATAAGATTCAGTTCGGGAAATTGATCGTTTACGTAGTAAAGGGTGCCGCCCAAGGCTAGCAATGCCAAGAATGCACCCAACATTCCTAATTTAATATTGGTGTAGATAAACGGGCGTCGAATAAATTTCTTGGTAGCGCCCACCATTTGCATGGTTTTAATGATAAATCTTTTGGAATATATGGATAAACGGATAGAACTATTGATCAGTAATACCGCAATAAAGGTAAAGATGGCACTTGCCACTAAAATCCAAAAGCTAATGCGTTTTACGTTTTCGTTCAATAGGGTGATCAAAGGTTGGTCGTAACTGACTTCTTCCACATAACCCTTGGCAGCTAGGTTGGAAGCAATTTCCTCTATTTGCTCTGAGGAGACAAAATCTGCTTTCAGCTTTACGTCAATAGAGTTCTTTAAAGGGTTGTAGCCTAAAAATTCGATAAAATTTTCACCAATTTCCTCACTGTGCTGTTCCGCGGCCTCCTCTTTGGAAACGTAGGTTGCAGATCGGGTGTATTCTGCCAAGGCCAAACTTTTTTGTAGTTGGTCTACTTCAACAGGCTTTGCACTGTCCTTTAAAAAGACAGAAATGGATATCTGTTCTTTGAAATGATCTCCCATTTTTTTGGTATTCAATACCAAAAGGCCCAGAATTCCCAGTAAAAATAGTACAAGGCCTATGCTAAGTACCACGGAGAAATAAGAGGAGATCAGTTTTCTTTTTTGATAGCGTTCAAAAGATTTGCTCATAGCGAAAAATCATGACGTAAAAGTAATAAAGTAAATTGAATATGAAATGGCCCTTAAGGTTTTCCGAGGTATTTTAATGAAAGAAATTATAGAGGCGTATTGGGAGGTTATCTTTTCAAGGAAAAGTGCCCCTTAAAGGTCGTGTCCTCTATCTGTATGATATACCAATAATCCCCCGAGGGCAATTCTCTACTGTTAAAGGTACCGTCCCAAGAAAAGGGGGAGTTTCTAGAATTTTTTAAGAGCTTTCCGTAACGGTCAAAGATGTTGACACTGGAGGAGCTGTAATTTTCTATGCCAACAAGATCAAAGGTATTGTTGTAAGGGTCCCCATTTGGAGTAAAGAATTTTGGGATTACAAAATGGGTATAGGACATGGAAACTTCCCCACATCCATTTTTTTCCCTGGCATATACGGTATATCGGCCGCCCTGAGTGTTCATGAATTCCGAACTATCTTGATAATCCGTGCCATTGAGGGAATATTCAAAATCCCCAGAAAAAGTGGTCGACACTATGATGGAAAATTCATCAGAGGTTATATTGGAAATGATAGGGGCATCTACTTGTTCCAAAGTAACGGTCTTCACATTGGTGCATCCGTCGGAATTGGTGACCCCAACAGTATAGGTACCCGGCGCAGCCACCGTAATTTGGGAGGTGGTTTCTCCAGTGTTCCATTCATAGGTTACCGTATCCGTACCCATATAATTTGCATATAGTGTGGTCTGGGAATTTTCACAAAATGCTACGGTTTCATCTTCTACCTCCGGTAATTCGTAGAAGGAAATGGAAACAGCTGTTCGTGTGTCAGAGATGCATCCGGCCACGGTGGTTTCCGCCTCCGCATAATAGGTGCCGGCGCTGGTAGGTTGGTAGGTGTGGCTATCCGCTAAAAGTAGGTTGCCACCTGAGGGAGCATCGTACCAATTGACCTTTATTCCAAAGAGGGTGCTTACTTCCAGAGGAGTGGGGTCGTTGGAGCAAGCCATTACATCTTCTATTTTGGTAGGGGCTGAAGGGGTGTTGACCACGAGTACGCTAAATACCTCAGAGACAGAACTACAAAGTGGGCTGCTGAGGTTGATAGGATCTTCCGCTACTTTTACCCTATAAAAGGTTGTGTTGGAAATGGGGCCTGGGGCAAAGGTAGGATTTGTCTCTCCTAGAATATCTGTCCAATTACTGCTGGAGGTTGAGGATTGCCATTGGAAAGCATGGGTGCTATAAACTGAAAAATCAGGAGTGGCATTCAATTCTGTGATGGTTACCGGGGCATCTGCCTCACAAACCGATATCTCAGTTTCGTTCATTAAGTCTGTAATTTCAACTAAATCCCCACAGGTTCTAAATACAATATCGTCAATGGCGAGATCATTTCCACATCCTCCTGGCGAATTGTTGATCATTTTTAGAATTACGGACGTCTGTCCAGGTTCTGTTTGAAAAACCAATCCATATTGATTCCATTGTGGAGAGGTGGTTCCAGTTATATCCCCTGTATTCCCAGATGCCAATAATAGTGTGTCAGTATCGTCCCAAATCTCAAAATCTACATTCACAGGAATACCTGCATTCAGGCAACCCGAAAGGGGTAGTAGGTTTAGCAGCCAAGAAGAAAATTCATAGGTGGTGTTCTCACAAAGAACATCTACCCTATATCGGAAAAACTCCCCAGCATTAATATCAGCATTTATTATAAGGGCTTTGCCATCTGTGTCATTGGGAGTATGATCTTGAGTGTCGTGCCAGCTAAAGTAATTGGTTCTGCTGGAAAGGGTGTAAAATCCATCGTCGGGTGCCCCGGAGGTATAGGTATAGGTGGTGGTTCCCGCCGGTAATTGCGGACCATTGGTTGTTCCGGTTCCAAAATTCTCCTCAAAGATAGGATCACCCGAACTGCCAGGGCAAAACCCCAATTGGGCCTGTAGCTGGATACTGCAAAAGCCGACTAAGAACAATAGCAGCATATGTCGTTGGATATTCCTTTTTTTCACCTAGTGTGTATTTTAATCAACGTAATATTTCTTCGGGCGGTTTAGCATATTAAAATTTCAGAAAACCATCATATTCAATAGAATATTTCAATATTGGTTTTGATCTCCCTTTTGTAATTTGATAATATCTTTTCCCCTTTCAATGATTAAACTTATTTTTGCCCGATATACCATACTGTTGCTACTGTAAAACGGCAGGACTATAGAAATATTTTGATATGAGCTACGATTTCAGACAGATTGAGGATAAATGGCAGAAAGAATGGGCCGAAAAAGGCACTTTTGAAGCGCAAAACAACTCTGATAAACCAAAATATTATGTGTTGGATATGTTTCCTTACCCATCTGGTGCCGGGTTACATGTAGGACATCCTCTAGGTTACATAGCCAGTGATATATATGCCCGGTACAAAAGACATAAGGGCTTCAACGTTTTGCACCCCATGGGATATGATTCTTTTGGGTTGCCTGCAGAGCAATATGCCATTCAGACGGGACAGCATCCGGCCATTACCACAGCTGCCAATATTAAGAGGTACAGGGAGCAATTGGATAAAATAGGGTTTTCGTTCGATTGGAGCAGGGAAGTGCGCACCTCTGATCCAAATTATTATAAATGGACACAGTGGATTTTTATCCAACTTTTTAACTCTTGGTATAACAAACAAGCAGATAAGGCAGAAGATATCGATACATTGATTGCCATATTTAAGCAAGATGGTAATAAGGGCGTAAATGCAGTATGCGATGAAGATGTGGATGCTTTCACAGCATCTCAATGGAAAGCTTTTACACCAAAGAAGAAACAGGAAATTTTATTGCAGTATAGGCTTACCTATTTGGCGGAAACGGAAGTCAATTGGTGCCCTGCCCTGGGGACCGTTTTGGCCAATGACGAAATTGTCAATGGGGTTTCTGAGCGTGGTGGACACACTGTGATCCGTAAAAAGATGACCCAGTGGAGTATGAGGATATCTGCATATGCCCAACGCTTGTTGGACGATTTGCAAAAAGTGGATTGGCCACAGCCTTTAAAAGATTCCCAGGTAAATTGGATCGGCCGTTCGGAAGGAGCTTCGGTTACCTTTCATACAATTCCTTCAGGGGATGTAAAGAAGTCATACCCCATTGAGGTGTTTACAACCAGACCAGATACAATTTTTGGTGCCAGTTTTATGACCTTGGCACCAGAACATGAATTGGTGTCCTTAATTACAACCCCAGAACAGCAAGAAGAAGTAGCTGCCTATGTTGAAACTACTGCAAAACGTTCGGAGCGGGATCGTATGGCCGATGTAAAGACCATTTCAGGAGCTTTTACGGGAGCCTATGCCTCGCATCCGTTTACAAAAGAACCTGTTCCGGTTTGGATAGGGGATTATGTGTTGGCGGGCTATGGAACAGGAGCGGTAATGTCCGTTCCTTGTGGGGATCAGCGTGATTATGATTTTGCAAAACATTTCAATATCCCTATTCCCAATATTTTTGAAGGAATCGATATTTCGGAAGAAGCATTTGCAGATAAAGAAAAGACCATTATTTCGAACTCTGATTTCCTAAACGGTCTGCCTTATAAAAAAGCGGTTAAGTTGGCCATTTATGAATTGGAGAAATTGGAGCAGGGTAAAGGGAAGATCAATTATAGATTGCGGGATGCCGTATTTAGCCGTCAGCGGTATTGGGGGGAGCCATTCCCGGTATATTACGTGGAAGGAATGCCGCAAATGATCGAGTCAAAATATTTGCCCATTGAATTGCCCGAAGTTGAAAAATACCTTCCTACAGAAACCGGGGAGCCACCTTTGGGAAATGCCACTACTTGGGCATGGAACACGGTGGAGCATACAGTGGTCAGCAATAAGATGGTAGATCATAGGACCGTATTTCCTTTAGAGCTGAATACCATGCCAGGTTGGGCGGGGAGCTCTTTCTATTTTAATCGTTATATGGATCCCAATAATGAAAGTGAGATATTTTCACAGGATGCCATTAAGTATTGGCAGGATGTGGATCTTTATATAGGCGGAAGTGAGCATGCCACAGGGCATTTATTGTATTCCCGTTTTTGGCAAAAATTTCTTTTTGATAAAGGGGTAGTTCTCAAAGAAGAATTTGCAAAGAAGCTCATCAATCAGGGGATGATCACCGGTACCAGTGCCTTCATTTATAGGATTGAAGGTGAAAACACCTTGGTATCAAAAAATTTAATAGGAGACAGATCTGTACAGCCCCTTCATGTAGACGTGTCCTTGGTGAATCCTTCAGATGAGTTGGATTTGGTAAAGTTCAAGGAAAATCCACTTTATGCCGACTTAAAGCAAGCTAAATTCCTCTTGGAAGATGGTGTTTATATTGTTGGCAGGGAGGTAGAAAAAATGTCCAAATCTAAATATAATGTGGTAAGTCCAGATAGTATATGCGAAGATTATGGGGCAGATTCCTTGCGTTTGTACGAAATGTTCCTTGGGCCTTTGGAGCAGTCAAAGCCTTGGAATACGGCCGGTATAACCGGTGTCCACAGCTTTTTGAAAAAAATGTGGCGACTGTATCATTCCGGCGAAGAAGGAGTGTTCAACATAACAGATGATAAGGCTACCGCGGATAATCTTAAAACATTGCACAAGACTATTAAAAAGGTAGAGGAGGATATCGAGAATTTCTCTTTCAACACTTCTGTATCCAGTTTTATGATCTGTGTTAATGAGTTATCTACTCAAAAGTGTACCAGCAAGTCCATCTTAGAGCCTTTGGCAATTTTGGTTTCTCCCTATGCCCCCCATATAGCGGAGGAATTATGGAGTAAATTGGGACACAAAACTTCTATAGCAACTGCAGAATTTCCAAAATATGAAGGAAAATACTTGGTGGAGAGCAGCAAGGAATACCCGATCTCCTTCAACGGAAAAATGCGTTTTAAAATGGAGCTTCCCGCAGATATGTCGGCAGCAGATATTGAGTCAGCCGTTATGGCCCATAAAAAAACACAAGAACAACTACAGGGCCGCACTCCTAAGAAAGTGATTGTGGTTCCCGGGAAAATTGTAAACGTTGTAGGATAGTATACTATCTTTAAGTGCCTACAACTTTTTAAATGTAAATCTGCTACCCATTGGCTTTTTCGCCAATTGGGAAGTTTCCCGGCGCGTAATCATCTAATATTCGTATTATGATAGATCAAATTGAAATTATAGGATTGGTCGCTGCTGTGTTGACCACTGCTTCATTTGTGCCACAGGTCTATAAGGCGTGGACACAGAAAGCAACAAAAGATATTTCTTTGACCATGTATCTTAGTTTTTTCATAGGCGTGATCCTATGGTTCATATACGGAATCCAAATTGGAAGCATATCCATCATATTGGCCAATAGTATTACGGGGCTGTTGGTGTTGATAGTAATTCTACTAAAGTTAAAATATAAGTAATACCCCCCCCTATAATTAAATATTTAATCATTTTTTAATAAAAAATAAACACCACACCCCTCATTTTATAGGGGTATTATTGATTTAAATGTTAATTATCGTCATGACACCCTTGTATTTAGTCGATTTTCTTTTTTAGTGTCGATTATTTGTCTCATTTTTGAAACTCTAATAATCATAATTGATGGGAAGGAATAAAGCTCTGTGCCTTCAGACTTTGTTTTTTCCCTATTTAGTGATACAAAAAATAGTAAGATGAGAATCGGTATTCCAAAAGAAATCAAAAACAACGAAAGCAGGGTGGGAATGACACCAGCCGGGGTTTTCGAATTGGTAAAAAATAACCATACCGTCTACGTACAATCAGGTGCTGGCGATGGAAGTGGTTTTTTCAATACGGACTACCAACAGGTGGGGGCCATTGTATTGGATACCATCGGACAGGTCTATGCCATGAGTGATATGATCGTTAAGGTAAAGGAGCCAATAAAAGAGGAGTATGGCCTTATTCAAAAAGGACAGGTGGTGTTTACTTATTTTCATTTTGCTTCAAGTGAGACCCTCACAGAAGCTATGATAGCCCGTAAGGCAATTTGTATCGCTTATGAAACCGTGGAGGATGAAGAAGGAACATTGCCATTATTGACACCCATGTCCGAAGTTGCGGGCAGAATGGCTATTCAACAGGGGGCTAAATACCTGGAGAAGCCAGAAAAAGGTCGCGGCGTTTTATTGGGAGGAGTTCCGGGTGTGGCACCGGGAAAAGTTTTGGTGCTTGGAGCTGGTATTGTGGGGATACAAGCTGCAAAAATGGCAGCAGGATTAGGTGCCCATGTTACTATTTTAGATGTTAATATGAAGCGGCTGCGCTATGTCAATGACGTAATGCCAAGCCATGTGGTAACAGAATTTTCAAATGAATTTAATATCAGAAAGCATATAAAGGACCATGATCTGATCATTGGTGGTGTCCTGTTAAGGGGGGCCAAAGCTCCTAATCTTATTACCAGGGATATGCTTAAGGAGATGCGTCCGGGTACCGTCATAGTGGATGTTGCCGTGGACCAGGGCGGATGTGTGGAGACCTCAAGGCCAACCACCCATGAGAACCCTGTATTTATTATAGATGATGTGGTCCATTATTGTGTGGCCAACATGCCAGGGGCAGTCCCATATACGTCTACTATGGCTTTGACCAACGTCACCTTGCCCTATGTGTTGAAATTAGCAAATTTAGGTTGGGTTGAAGCTTGTCGAACAGATGCATCCCTACAAAAGGGCTTGAACATAGTAGAAGGAAAAGTGATTTACAAGGAGATTATCGAAGCCTTTAACTGGCAAGCCGTTGAGGTGTAACAGGTACATTTTGTCATACTGGGAACCCCGTCATTTTTTGGCGGGGTTTTTGATTATAAGTAAAGAAGAATTATTTGATTTTAGGAAAAGGAATCTTTACTATATTTATCATTAAAAAGACGAAACTATGTTGATGTATTATATTATTTTGGGTGCTATTGCCTTGGTGAGCTGGTTGGTCAGCAATAAACTAAAAAATAAATTCAAGCATTACTCCAAAGTGCATCTGCGCAATGGCATGAGCGGCGCTGAAATTGCAGAAAAGATGTTGGCTGATCATGGGATCAGGGATGTAAAAGTTATTTCCACCCCGGGAATGTTAACAGATCATTATAATCCGGCCAATAAAACAGTGAATTTAAGTGAAGGTGTGTATAATCAGCGAAATGCTTCAGCTGCGGCCGTTGCAGCTCACGAATGCGGGCACGCTGTACAGCATGCCACGGCCTACGAATGGTTGACGATGCGTTCTAAATTGGTACCTGTGGTGAGTGTCACCTCCGGGATGTCCACTTGGGTCGTGTTTGGGGGTATTATGTTGGGTGCTGCTGCTGGAGTAGGTTTTGGATATTGGGTCGCTGTCGCCGGCTTGGTGATGATGGGCTTTGCCACCTTGTTCAGTTTTATCACTCTTCCTGTAGAATATGATGCCAGTAACCGTGCCTTGGCTTGGTTAAAGAATAAGAATATGTTGAGCCAAGAAGAATACAAAGGCTCAGAGGATGCCTTGAAATGGGCTGCACGCACCTATTTGGTTGCAGCCATAGGATCTTTGGCAACATTGGTTTATTGGGCTCTTCAAGTTCTAGGTGGAAGGGATTAGAAATTAAAATTAAAAGAGGTAATAAAAAAGGACGCTTTAAAAGCGTCCTTTTTTATATGGTTATTTGTCTATCTATCTGTTGGTTCAAAGATATAAAAGTCTCTGTACGTGAGACTCCTTCAATTTGTTGGATGTCCCTATTGAGCACGTGCATTAAATGTTCGTTGTCCCTGCAAAGTACTTTTATAAGAATAGACCAGTTACCAGTGGTATAATGACACTCAAGCACTTCTGGAATCTTCTCCAGTTCCTTTACGGCCAAAGGATTACTCATGGCCTTGTCCAGATATATGCCGATATATGCCATAGTGGTATACCCCAATACTTTTGGATTAACGATGAACTTCGAACCTGCAATGAGTCCTGAGGCCTCCAATTTTCTCAGACGCTGATGTATAGCTGCTCCAGAAATGCCAATGTGTCTTGCGATTTCTAAAATAGGCTTACGGGCGTCGGTCATAAGGAACCGAAGTATCTTTTTGTCAATCCCATCAATTTTAATGTTCTCCTCGGAAGATTTCATTTTTTGGTTTCAATATGATGGTAAATATAACTATTTAGTTACAGATCCTAACCCGCAATAGAATCTGGATTATAGCCCAAATAGCATACATCGTGCTCTTTAAAATTGATTCCGTATTCCGTGAGTTCTTCTAATATGGGTTCATATACTTCCTTGTTAATGGGAATCTGAACCCCGGGAGTTGTAATTTTTTTGTTCAATATTAAGAGGGTGGCCATCGCTACTGGTAGTCCAACGGTTTTTGCCATAGCGGTATGTGTCCTATTCTCACCAAGGACCACCATATTGGAATCTATCTGCTTTTTCACGCCATCTATCTCGTATCCAAATTTGTGGTACATGACAATCATGTCCTTGTCTTTATTGCCCAAGGTCCAGCTGTCCTCAAGTATATGTTGAAGGATTTCTGCTGGGGTGGCATTTTTCAAAGGAATGGTCTTGGAGCTGTCAAAAAGGTTCAGCTCCAAAAGTTTGTCCCACATAATATCATCTTGGTCTATTTTCAAATAGAGCCTTAGCTTCAGTTCAACCGTATCTGTGGGGGAGTAGGGTAAAAATAAATTTACGAATTCGCGGTAAGACATCCCTTCGGAGTCCTCAATAGTGTAGCTGTCATCTGTCATGCCCAATTGCACGAACATATTCCATGCCTTTGAAAACCCCACTCTTCTCATAGTACCTCTGTAAAGAGTCAGTGCATCATTTAAACCGTAGACTTCCCTGTATTTAAGGGAATCCCTATTGGCATAGGCTTCAAACTTTCCATAACCTTCTATATTCATAAATTCTGTTCTTCGAAACAACTTATGGTAGGGGATGTACTTATAGGTGCCTTCTTGGATAAATTTGGCAGTACCCCCTTGTCCGGCAACCACCACATTTCTGGGGTTCCATGTAAACTTGTAATTCCAGAGATTGGTATCGCTTTCTGGAGCAACCAAACCACCGCAAAAAGATTCGAACAATAACAGTTTGCCCCCTTTGTTCCGTATACGGTCTATGACCTGCATGGCACTCATATGGTCTACTCCGGGATCAAGGCCGATCTCATTCATAAAAACAAGCCCCTTGTCCTTTACCTGCTCGTCCAATTGTAGGAGCTCATCACTCACATAAGAGGCGGTCACCAAATGTTTTCCATATTTCAAACAATCTTTGGCTACCTTAATATGAAAGCGGGCCGGTAACATGGAAATCACAATTTCTGCATTTTGTATGGCTTGGTGCCGCTGATCTTCTTTAAATATATCCAAGGCAACAACGGTACAATGAGGATGGTTTTTTACAGTATCATTTATATGCTCCGGATGAAGGTCCCCAATGGTAATATGAAATTTTTCGCTTTCTGCTTTTTCCAATAAATAATCCAATAAATAGGAGGTAGATTTACCAGCTCCAACTACAAGTATCTTTCTCAACATCTGTTTCCTTACTTTTGTAAATTCAATGGATACTAAAGTATCAATTTGTTATAAATATAATAAATATACCAAAATAAGTTATGAACAAAACAATTTTAGGAGTGGGTGTCCTATTGGGTCTAACCGCTATAGTCCTTGGCGCATTTGGGGCGCACGGGTTGGAAAAGTTGGTGTCAACAGAGAATGTGGAAACATTTACAACGGGGGTTACCTATCAGATGTACCATGCCTTGTTCCTATTATTATTGGGTAGCATGAATTTTATTCCCGCCTCTTCAAAAAAGACTATATTTTATCTTATTTTGGTCGGTGTGCTATTATTTTCAGGTTCTATTTACACCTTGGCAACAAATGAGTTAACAGCATTTGACTTCAAAAAAATAGCTATTTTAACACCAATAGGGGGTGGTTTGTTAATTTTTGGATGGATTTTATTGGGGATTCGTATTTTTCGACAAAGGGTTTGAATAAAGGTTTATTTACGGGACTTTCGTTTTTATTTTTTATAGCTTTGTACAAGTTTATAAACTAACAAAATTATGAATAGTTCTGACCAATTGACGAAATCGATTTCGTTAAAAGATTATGGGATTGAAAGTGATCAAATTCACTATCAGTTATCTCCTTCAAAACTTCATGCCATTGCTTTGGAAAAGGGAATGGGAAAAGAAACTTCCTCAGGGGCCCTCGCAATAAATACCGGGGAATTTACCGGAAGGTCTCCCATGGACCGCTTTATTGTTAAAGATGCCATTACCGAGGACAAGGTGTGGTGGGGAAACATCAATATTCCCTTTGAAACCGATAAATTTGATGCACTTTATGACAAGGTCATTTCATATTTAAATAATAAGGAGCTCTACGTTAGGGATTGTTATGCTTGTGCAGACACGGATTATAGGACCAATATCAGGGTTATTGCAGAATACCCGTGGTCCAGTTTGTTTGCCTATAACATGTTCCTTAGGCCGGAAGAAAAAGATTTAAAGGGTTTTACTCCTGAGTGGACTGTTATCAATGCCCCTGGATTTATGGCCGATGCAAAAGTTGATGGTACCCGTCAGCACAATTTTGCCATTTTGAATTTCACCAAGAAAATAGCGTTGATTGGTGGTACTGGATATACAGGTGAAATCAAGAAAGGTATTTTTTCTGCATTGAATTTTATTCTCCCGGTTGAAAAGAACACCATGCCTATGCACTGTTCTGCCAACGTTGGTGAAGATGGGGATACCGCAATCTTTTTTGGATTATCAGGTACTGGAAAAACAACATTGTCCGCAGATCCCAATAGAAAACTTATTGGAGATGATGAACATGGCTGGACGGCTGAAAACACAGTCTTTAATTTTGAAGGAGGATGTTATGCCAAGGTCATCAATCTTTCTGAGGAGAATGAGCCCGATATCTTTAGGGCGATCAAAAAAGGAGCCTTACTGGAAAATGTAGTATTGAACAGCAAAGGAGAGGTAGACTTCTCTGATATTTCCATAACCCAAAATACGCGGGTAAGTTATCCAATCTACCATATTGATAACATACAAGAACCTTCCATTGGAAAAAATCCGAAAAATATTTTCTTTTTAACGGCCGATGCCTTTGGGGTTTTACCTCCAATTTCAAAATTGACCCCTAGTCAGGCTGCCTACCACTTTATGTCAGGGTATACCGCTAAGGTTGCTGGTACAGAAGCTGGGGTGGTTGAACCAATCCCATCATTCTCTGCTTGTTTTGGTGCGCCATTCATGCCTTTGCACCCGGCCAAGTATGCCGAGATGCTAAGTAAAAAGATGCAGGAATCAGGTGTTAATGTTTGGTTGGTGAATACAGGTTGGACCGGCGGTCCTTACGGTGTCGGAACCCGTATGAAATTAAAATATACCAGGGCTATGATCCAAGCAGCTCTCAATGGAGATTTGGGCATGTACAGTTATGATACGTATCATATCCATTCTGTTTTTGGTGTGGCCCAGCCCAGGGAATGTCCTGGAGTACCTACTTCCGTATTGAGTCCCAGGACAACTTGGAACGATGATGAGGCCTATTACAAAACGGCTTTTAAATTATCCAATGCCTTCAGGGAAAACTTTAAGAAATTTGAAGCCTATGCCAATGAAGAAATCAGGCGTGGCGGACCGCAGCGATATGCATTCTAAGCATAAAAAAAGCCTCTGAAAAGAGGCTTTTTTTTATTTCTTGTTCTGTGTGGTGATATACTTCTGCAATGCCATGGTCATGGAAGGAGTATCGGGCGTTGGCGCCTTAATGTCTATCCTTAGACCTGCATGGGTAGCGGCGTTAACGGTAGAATTACCAAAAACGGCAATTCTTGTTTCGTTCTGCTTAAAATCTGGAAAATTCTTTAGTAACGATTCAATTCCAGAAGGGCTAAAGAACACCAGGATATCATAATAAACGTCCCTTAGGTCCGAAAGATCACTGATGACCGTTTTGTAGAATATTCCTCTTGTCCAATTCAGTTCCATCGAATTCAACAATTCTGGAACAATTGGTTTTAGCACATCAGAAGATGGCAATAAGAATTTTTCGTTTTTGTATTTTTTTAATAATGGAGTAATGTCAACAAAATTCATTTTGCCAACGTATATTTTTCTTTTTCTATAAACCACATATTTTTGCAGATAATATGCTACGGCTTCAGATTGGCAAAAATACTTCATGGTGTCCGGAACCTTGAATCGCATTTCATCGGCTATCCTGAAAAAATGATCAACGGAATTTCTGCTGGTAAGAATGATGGCGGTAAAATTGTTTAAATCAATTTTTTGTTGCCTAACATTCTTAGCATCAACTCCTTCCACATGGATGAAAGGTCTGAAATCGACCTTTACTTTTTCCTTTTCAATCAGTCGTGAATATGGGGAGTTCTCCATTTTCGGTTCTGGTTGGGAAACCAAAATCGTCTTTACTTTCATAAGCATCAATCTTTAAAGTAGCTTCCTATTATCACAAAAGGCGCAATTTCGAGAGTGCAAAGGTACAAAATAAAATAGAAAATGTTGTTAGTAATGTAAAATTGATGATTTCTTACCACAGTGACCCATCCTATTAAATTTATGATAAAAACAAGGGCAATACTTATGTAAATAACAGTTTGCGAGTCTTTTAATGCATAGGTCAAAATAACATTCGCAAGGAACATGACAATTCCGCTATAATTGAGGTAGGTGAGTTTTTTGAATATCAATTCGCTGATAGTGGATGTGATATTAAAAATAAAGGCATTGAAAAGTTGCAGGACCACTTTCACCAGTAAGAAGAGCGCTAGCATCCCCAGGATCAAGACATAGATGAATGGGTATGCACTATTGTCCAGTTGAAAGAGGATTCGTCTGGCCAGATATATAAAAAGAGCAAAATTAAAAAGTTGGAACAGGGTAAGGAATATATGGAACCAATTAATCAACCTGTCCTTCTTATTGTACATGATCACGTACTTGTTGTTAAAGGGGAGGATGATAAAATTGATGAACCTACTATAAAAAAAGCTCTTCCCAATCACCACGAAAAATATACTGGTCAAAAGTACCAGGGTAATCCAATCGGCAGTGTCTATGAGTCGAAGCGTTGGTTCCATTATTCTAATTTAATATTATCCCCATTAATTCCCATATAAAGTCCATTTTCCGAGATACTTATTTTAAAGAATCCAGGATCTTCTATTTTGGATTTAGGTAATTTAAAAGTGAATTTTGTGGTGTCTTGAGCCTTAATGAAAAGTGCTTCCTCATTTTTTGGTGTCATAGGTAAAGGTAATGTTTCCATGACTTGTTTGTAATCATTGAGGTAGGCTATCCCAAATTTTATTTTTTCAAGGGGGATATTGGTTTCATAAGGATTGAATACTTTTAGAGTAAGCTCTTGATCCGTATGGAGCGCTATATTTTTTTCGGCAACATAGCATCTTAATTTTCGGAACGACTCAAAGTTTTCCATGTAATTCCCATAAAAAACAGTTCCGTCTGGCCAGTTGAGTGTGATATCGCCGCTCTTGGTGTATTTGGAGACATATAATATTTTCTGATGTTGAACCTTGGATTCTGAATCATCGATGCTATACTGGTTCTGGCGGTACATGATATTGTTCAGGGAATAGCTGGGGCTTCCGGAGTAAAAGGCATACATAGGGGCGCTTCTATACGAATTTTCAAAAACCACGGGCATATCTCCTATCTGGGATTTGATATCACCGACCCATCTGGTGTTGCCATGGGTTTCGTAGACCACAGGAAAAAGTGGTTCATAAACCAATCCGATCCTAAGAAAAAGAAGAATTGCAATGTTGGCCAAGCCCATGCGGTATATCCATTTTTTTGCATGATCATTTTCCAAGAGATAATTGAATGCCATAATAGCCATAGGAATGGATATCACAATGATCCATTGGGTCTGTATCCTTCGGTTAAAACTGGAAATGAAAAAGAATATCAAAACGCCATAAGTTAAATATAACAGCGCCTTGGAGAACAGATCTTTGGCCTTGGTTTTGTAAAGGGATTTATAGATCCAGGGAAAAGTAAGCCCAAAGAGTGCCACCAAATTAATAAAATACCCCAAGGTAAAATCAGCAAACTCATAGGCCCTATTGGGGCGTTCATAAAGGTGATATTTTATGGAAACAAAGTCGTTTTCATACAGCCAATAAAAATGAGGGGTATAACATAGGAGGGCAACTGCCACGGAGAACCATGCGTATTTATTCCAAACCAGTTTTAAGTTGGAGAGCAACGTAAAGAGAATAACCAACACGGCGTGGTATTTACTGTACATCAATGCCGCCATGACTATTCCCAGGCCCAAGGCCAATAAAGCCGAGGGTTGGGTTATAAATCTTTTGTAGAGCAGTAGGAACAAAGCCGTGAAAAAAAGAAAAGGGGTATCGGGCAAGGTAAAAAAGCCATAAGCATTGATCAGGGTCATGGAAAATACCAGCACAAAAAAATGAACCCCGTACCGTTCTTTTTTTGGATGATCTATCAAAAGCCATAACACTAAAAAGGTGGCTACGGATAGAATGCAACTCATAAAGCGAACACCAAGTTCTCCATTAAAAAACACACTACTCATTTTGATCATGAGGGCAACCATAGGGGGGTGATCAAAATAACCCCAAGCCATATCCTGGGCATAGTACCAGTAGTAGGCCTCGTCAAAAATGAGTTCTGTAAAATAGCTCTGGGCCATGTTAAGGGCGAACAGGACAATCAATAAATAGAGAAGGATTTTTGGTAGCTTTGGTATCATTTCAAATTTTAAACGGTCCAAAATTACGAATTATTACGGTGTTCAAAGGATTTAAAAATATCATAAAACACATTGAGGATTTCTTTAGAGGGTTTAAAATACTATTTTTGTGCAAATCACCGTAGTCAATGGAAGACAGTTTAGTTATCATTCCCACCTTCAATGAAATAGAAAACATTGAAGCGATTATAAAAGCGGTTTTTGCGCTTGAAAAAAAATTTCATGTATTAGTGGTGGATGATAATTCTCCCGATGGCACGGCAGATAAGGTTCGGGAATTGCAACAACAATTTTCGGACAGACTTTTTTTGGAGGTGAGGAAAGAGAAATCTGGACTGGGAACCGCCTATATACATGGCTTTAAGTGGGCAATAGACCGCAAATACGATTTCATTTTTGAAATGGACGCGGATTTTTCACATCGGCCAGATGACCTTCCAAGGTTGTACAGGGCGTGTGTCAATGGTGCAGATGTGGTAGTGGGATCGCGTTACAAAAAAGGGGTAAACGTAGTGAATTGGCCTTTGTACAGAATGTTGTTGTCCTATGGGGCATCATTTTACGTAAAGCTGATCACTGGCATGCGGGTGCATGATCCAACGGCAGGTTTTGTCTGCTATAAACGCAAGGTTCTGGAAGAGATAAATTTGGATACCATTAAGTTTGTGGGGTACGCTTTTCAAATAGAAATGAAATTTAGGGCGCACCTGAAAAAATTCAAAATTGAGGAAATCTCCATTATTTTTACAGATAGGATTAGGGGGAAGTCAAAAATGAGTTCTTCCATCGTAGGGGAAGCTATTTTTGGGGTTTTAAAAATGAAGCTGAGCAGTATATTTCAACGACATAAATTTTAGTATGGGAAAGACGCTTTTGAAGAATGTAAGGATGGTAAATGAAAATACCATCACGGAAGGTGACCTATTATTGGAAGACCAATTCATTGTAAAAATAGATAGGGACATCAGTGATGCAAACGCTAAAGTCATTGATTTGAAAGGCAAGCACCTTTTTCCTGGGGTTATTGATGACCAGGTACATTTTAGGGAGCCTGGACTAACGCACAAGGGCAACATAGCTACAGAAAGCAGGGCGGCAATAGCAGGAGGGATCACCTCCTTTATGGAACAGCCCAATACCAATCCGCAGACGACTACCATTGAAGAGCTTGAAAAGAAATTTGCCATAGCTGCCAATTCGGCCTATGCCAACTATTCCTTTTTATTTGGTGGTACCAATGATAATTTGGAGGAGCTTAAAAGACTTGATAAAAATGCTTGCTCTGGGGTGAAATTGTTTCTGGGATCCTCTACTGGTAATATGCTGGTAGACAATGAGTTGGTCTTGGAGAAAATATTTAGAAATACCGAGATGGTCATCTCAGCCCATTGTGAGGACGAGGGCACCATAAGGGCTAATATGGCGCAGTTTAAGGAGGAATACGGGGATGATATCCCTATGAAATACCATCCTATAATTAGAAGTACAGAGGCCTGTTATCTCTCTTCATCCAAGGCCATTGCATTGGCCAAGGAAACAGGCGCAAGATTACACGTTTTTCATTTGTCCACAGGAATGGAAACATCACTTTTCCGCAATGATATTCCACTGGAGAAAAAGCAAATTACAGCTGAGGTCTGTATCCACCACTTATGGTTTTCCGACAGTGATTATGACAAAAAAGGTTCTTTGATCAAATGGAACCCAGCTGTAAAAACCGAACAGGATAGGGCGCAATTATGGGAAGCACTATTGGACGATAGAATAGATGTGGTCGCAACAGATCATGCCCCCCATACCCTAGAAGAAAAAGATAATGTTTATACCAATGCCCCATCAGGCGGACCTTTGGTACAACACGCACTCCCTGCTATGCTGGAAAATTACCATAACGGTAAGATCTCCTTGGAAAAAATGGTTGAAAAGATGTGCCATAACCCTGCAAAACTGTTCCAATTGAAAAAAAGGGGATTCCTTAGGGAAGGATATTTTGCGGATTTAGTAGTGGCTGACCTCAATAATCCCTGGAAAGTTGCCAAAGAAAATATTGTTTATAAATGTGGTTGGTCCCCATTTGAAGGGGAAACTTTTAAATCTAAAATAACCCATACATTTGTGAACGGCCATTTGGCCTATGAGCAAGGCAATTTTTCAGAATTAAAAAATGCACAACGTTTAACCTTTGATAGGTAATGATGAGAAAAGCGGTATTGTTTATTTTTTGCGTATTTCTGGTTTCTTGTGGCGAAAAGGTGGTCGAAGAACCAGAGCAATTGATCTCTAAGGAAAAAATGGCGGATATACTTTATGACCTTGCCATTCTTACAGCTGCGAAGAACACGAGTACGGATATTTTAGTCAAAAATAATATTGAGACCATGGAGTATCTTTATTCCAAATACGATATCGATAGCGTACAATTTGTGGATAACAACCTATACTATGCCTCAATCCCATCGGAATATGTTGCCATTTATAAAGAAGTGGATTCCCGACTGGAGTCTGTTCAGAAAGGAATGGACGAAGCACGAAGAATAAAAGCAGATAGTGTAAGGAAGGCTCGTGATAAAGCAAAAGAGAACAGAATAAAGCCAACCAAAGAGTTAAGGTCTACTGTGCAGGATTCTCTTTGATAAAAATATCGGTCGAGAATGAAATTGCCTTTTCCAGAGGCTCAAACTGATAATCCAAGCTCTCGCTTACCTTGGCGTTGGAATACAATGTCCTATTTTTTAAGGAAAACACAGAAGCTCTTGTCAATTGCCTTTTGGAATTGGTAATAAGAGACCAAAACCAATCCAAGCGCCATAGGATTTCCAGCACCCAGATAGGGATCTGTTTTTTTGGAGGCGCTTTTTTCATAGCCTTTGTTAGTTTTTCCAAGATTTCACGATAGGTCAAATTCTTGGAGATGACAATAAAGCGTTCGTTTTGGATGTCCGATTGCATCAAGGTTGTCATAATTGCAACAACGTCGGAAACCGTTACAAAACCCGATCCACCTGGAGGAAAATATTTTGGTGCCTTGCTCGCCCTTTGAAATAACTGACCGCTTCCAGATTCCCAAAATCCGGGGCCTATGATAATCCCTGGATTAATGATCACAACAGGGACATTTTCCTGAGAACCTCTCCATACTTCCAATTCAGCAGCTGTTTTGGTAATGGAATATGCACTTGAGTTCGATTGTTGCCAGTCGTTCTCCTCAGTAGCCTCCTTTTCTCCAATACTTTTTCCGATGGCGGCTATGGAGCTGACATAGCATAATTTTTCAATAGTATTTGCGATACATAGGTTGACAATATTTGCAGTTCCTTCAACATTTGCTTTATGCAATAGGGCATAATCCTTGGGGTCAAAAGAAATTAATGCGGCGCAATGGTAAACATGGGTTACACCTTCAAAAGCCTTTTCCAGGTCGGGGATATTATTTATATCGGCGGTGGCCCACTCAATTTTTTCAAACAATTCAGAGGACTGCGCAGTGTAATATGAAAATATTCTTTCCACTCTAGAAAGGTCGCTTTCCGCACGATGGATCGCTCTTACCTTAACACCTTGCTCCACTAATTTAAATAGCAGATGGGATCCCACCAAGCCCGTACCTCCTGTAACTAAAACCATGGCCCAAATTTAGGCAATAATCCATAAAGCTATTAATTTATTGCCCCCAGAATACAGATCATGAGCCACAGTGTGACAACAACCCTGAATTTTTTGGTGAGGTCCCTAATTTTTGGAACCAATACCTATTAAAAGACGGTGATACCCTTTATATTTGCAGCTATTGTAAAAATAAAAGACAAGCATGGCTTCAAATTTTATAGAGGAAATAAAATGGAGGGGAATGTTGCACGATGTGATGCCCGGAACAGAAGAACATTTGTTAAGTGGGATGCAGGCAGCTTACGTAGGGATTGATCCTACGGCCGATTCCTTGCATATTGGGCACCTTGTAGGAGTAATGCTTTTACGGCACTTTCAATTGGCAGGGCATAAACCGTTTGCCTTGGTGGGTGGAGCCACAGGAATGATCGGAGACCCTTCGGGGAAATCTGCAGAACGTAATCTATTGGATGAGGCTACACTGCGCCATAACCAAAATGCGTTAAAGGAACAATTGTCCCGTTTCTTGGATTTTCAGAGCAATGAAGATAACGCCGCCATCCTGGTCAACAACTACGATTGGATGAAAGACTTCTCGTTTTTGGATTTCATTAGGGATGTAGGGAAGCATATCACCGTGAATTATATGATGGCGAAAGATTCGGTCAAAAAACGACTTTCGGCCGAAGCCAAAGAAGGGATGTCCTTTACGGAGTTCACCTACCAATTGGTGCAAGGGTATGATTTTCTTCACCTGTACCAAAAACACAACTGTACCCTTCAAATGGGAGGAAGTGATCAATGGGGCAATATAACCACAGGAACTGAGCTTATCCGCAGGATTGCCGGGGGAAAGGGTTATGCCTTGACCTGTCCTTTGATTACCAAAGCCGATGGTACTAAATTTGGAAAGACCGAAGGCGGAAATATTTGGTTGGATGCCAATAGGACCTCTCCTTATAAATTCTATCAATATTGGTTGAACACCTCAGATGAGGATGCAGAGAAGTACATAAAGATATTTACCTTTTTAACGAAAGAAGAGATTGAAGCTCTGGCTACTGAGCACAAGGAGGCCCCGCATTTAAGGGTACTTCAAAAAAGATTGGCGAAAGAAATTACGGTAATGGTACATTCCCAAGATGATTTGGACAATGCTATTAAGGCCAGTGAGATATTATTTGGCAAATCTACCTCTGCTGATTTGAAGGGATTGAATGAGAAGACATTTTTAGACGTTTTCGAAGGGGTTCCCCAGGCCGAAGTAGCTTTAAGGGATATAGAAGAGGGATTGGATATGATAGGGGCACTTGCGGCCAAGACAGGATTTTTGGGATCCAACGGGGAGGCAAGGCGTGAATTGAAGCAAAATTCTATTTCCGTGAACAAGGAAAAGGTAAAGGAAGACTATACCATTACTGCGGCAGATTTGATCAATGGAAAGTACGTGCTTTTGCAACGTGGTAAAAAGAATTATTTTGTGTTGGTGGCCAACTAGAAGCAGGCATAAATATTAAAAAAAACGGGTATTGAACAGGTTCAATACCCGTTTTTTAATGCTTGTTGTTAAATAAAGGTAATTCCTTGACGAGCACAGATCTCCATGACCTTTTCCATATCGGGTGGTCCTGGCGGCAAAGCGCCCAGTTCTTCAAACATGTTTTCTATCCCGGCGGGAAAGACGCTTAAAATTACTTTGGCATTTTTATCACCTATCACTTTCCACGAATGGGGTACATTTCTTGGGCCAAAAGCCAGATCACCTGCTTTTAATACAGTGGTTTTATCCCCCACGGTCAGTTCCAATTCCCCTTCCAACACTTTGAATATTTCATCCTCCTTGGTATGTACATGCGGAGGGATCATCGTGCAAGGCGTATTATATTCTTCTATGAGGGTAAAGAGACCGTTCGTATCTTTCCCGGTCAATTTAAAAGTCTGAATATCCCCAAGGACATTGATAGTCTTTCCTTCATCGTTCCTAATAATTTTAGGATCCATTGTCACCGCGGAGGTATTTTTGTTCAAGGGGTTACCCAAAGCGGGCAGGGTAAATGCAGTAGCACCCACCCACATGCTGTGCTTGATAAAATCTTTTCGTTTCATGATATGGTATTTAATTGTACAATACAACCAAATCATAAGTGGATAAAGTAGTTTTAATAAATAAAGTTAAAGCCTAGGTGTTCCCGTTGATGGATTAGATTTGGAGCGAAGATGAAACCTCATTTTAGGCTAGAAAGGGGTAAAATTATTAAATGAACCGGAGGATTATGCTGGTTTTTATATATCTGGAAGTCAATTGTTTATAAATGGCAAATTTTTGGGGGTGGATAAGTTTGTTAAAGCACCATAAGATTGCATCCCCTAATGTCCGAATTGTCAAAACGACCCAAAACTTCAAAACTCCCGTTGGGATACGCCTTCCCTAGATCTTGGGTGGCAATAAAGGCACAGGAATGTATGTTGGCAAGATCGATGACATTGACCCCACCCGTTTTTCCAGGAGACAGATAGGTCAAGGGATCTTCGGGATCCCTGATAAGAATTTTCATCCATGGGGGGGCATTAAAAATACCATCTCCCTTGGAGTACCCTTGGGATAAAAGCTCTGTCATGCCATATTCCGAATGTATATGTTCTACCCCAAATCCCTTTTTTAATATGGCGTGAAGTTCTTCCCGGATCATTTCCTTTCTTCTGCCTTTCATCCCGCCAGTTTCCATTACAACGGTATGCTTTAATTGAAGGGAATGTTTTTCAACCATATCCAAGAGGGCAAAGGAAACACCAATGAGCAAAATTTTGGTGCCTTTAGCATCCAGCTCCTGTATTTTTTTCTTGAGTAGATCAAGCTCGTTCAAATAAAACCCGCTTTCGGGATGTTTGCTTTTTTTGATAAGATCATCTACCATATATATTAAGGAAGATCCTTTCCGCTCCAAATAGGAAGGTAGGAGCGCCAACACACAATAATTGGAGATTTCACCATAAAAAAGCTTAAATGCATTGAGGTAGCTGTCCTCGTAAATATTAGTGTCCAAAACATAATGCTTGCTGGTGATACTGCCCGTGGTACCGCTACTTGTAAATATGGTTTTTGGGATTTTGGAAGTGGAAACTATTTTTTTGGATTTAAAAAAATCAATGGGCAAAAAGGGAACATCTTTCAAATGGGTTACATTGTTCTGGTTTTTCCCCAATAGAGAACAAAACTTATGGTAAACCGCATTGTTTTTGTATTGGTAGCTAAAAGCTTCCAGTGCTTTTGCCTGAAATTCGTCGGAACTTTTTAATTCGAAGATGCTTTGGAAGTCCATGGTCAATGTTAAAAGAACAAAAGTAAGGATACCTTTGTTGGTGTAAAATAAAAAAAGCCCCTTTTGTAGGGGCTTCATTGATTAAGTTACATGGGGTAGTTTATTTTACGACCAATTTCCTGGTCATCGTTTGATTGTTTTCTGTGATTTGAAGTACATATACGCCAGGGATCAAGCGGGATATATTTAATGAATTTGTAGCTATCCTGTCCTTTAGGACCACGGCCCCAAATACATCGTATACCACTATATCCTTGGTATCGTTCATTTTAGTTGATACATAGACCACATCATCAAAGGCCGGGTTTGGATATAATTTAAATCCAGTAATTTCGGCATTCTTGGGAGTTTTAATATCAACCATTTCTTGTGCTGAAAGCAAAAAGCTAAACGTAAGTAAAATGGTGAGGTAAATTCTTTTCATGTAAGCCAATTTGGGATGTTGACTGTAAATGTAAGTAAGTAGAATTCTTTCGAACACTATTTGTTGTGAAACACCGAATTTTGTAGGTGAAAGGGATTTTTTAACAGAGAGAAGGGTTGTAAGATGCTAAAAAGCAGGTAAATAACGTCTAAAAAAAAAGAGTACAGAGTAATTATTCGCTTATTTTACGATTAATTTTCGTGTAGCTACCTTGTCTTTTTCAAAAATTCGGATCATATATACCCCAGCATCCAAATTGCCCAGATTCAATTCTGAACCTAAAATGGTAGTTTCCAACAAACTTCCTCCAAAAACATCAAAAATCATGATTTTCTTAGGGGAATTGTCCTTAGTTTTTATAAAAACCTTACCGTTGGTCACTGGATTAGGATACACACTTAAACCTTCAATTTCCCCGGCACTGGTTTTCTGCTGGCTGAAGGCCATTGTAGAAATGAAAAAAAGAAGAATTAGGTAAAGGTGCTTCATTTATTTGGATATAGAATAAAGGTAGTAATTTTGCCGTCCAGAAGAATACAACGATCGGGAGAAAATTAAATATAATCGATGAAATGCACAAAACGCCCTTTGTAAGGGCGTTTTTATAGAATATATGTTATTTTTTTTGATTTAATTGCTTACGGTCCAACCTGTACGCCAAGAAGAATAGTTGGTGCCTGTACCGTTACCATCCCCCGTGATAAAATCACTTTCTGTAAACGCAACCCCTGTATCATTCTTGAATTTAGTGGTCACATCGTTAAAGGTAATATCGTTCACTTTCAGGAATCCGTTGGATACCTGTGCTCCTGTTGGATTGGCATTGGCATCACCGTCCAAATCAAACGCTTCACCAAAACCGTTGATCACCATGTTGTTGAAGATTGCTTGTGTTCCAGCCCTTAATCTAACCGCTTCGTAGCTGCCGGAACTTACTGTAGTACCATCTTGTATGGTATTAGCTGACCCTTTTCCATTTATAGTGATGTTGGTCACTGTAGGAGAAGACCAAGTTAAAGGATTGGAGTTGTTCCCTATATCGGTATTATATCCATCGGCTTCGATTGCCTTGTCCCAGGCCACGCCGTTGTGCTCTATGTAAACATTAGTGATGGTTCCAGACCAACCTTCGGTCCAATCCAGAGAATCATCTTGCGCATTTAATATAGAAACGAAACTTACATTTACAGTTCCTCCGAAGAACTCAAATCCATCGTCTTTTCCTTCATACATTTGAACATATTCCACGACAGTTCCGTTGCCCACACCGTAGAAAGAGAATCCATTGTTTTCAGATTGCCCGTCAGCAGAACCACCTGAATATTGAACCCTCACGTATCTCAGAGACCCAGAATTATCTGCGGCATTGGTTCCGCCGTAAGGTAATCCTGCAATTTCGGAGGTAGATGTGGCTGTTCCAGAAACAGAGTTTACAGGTGCCTTACCCAACAAGATAAGTCCTCCCCAGTCACCCGCTTTTGGATTTTCGGAGGCAGAGGTGAAAATGATAGGGGCATTTTGTGTGCCATTGGCAATGATCTGTGCTCCTTGGGCAATCGCTAGATAAACATCGGAGCCTGTGGCAGATGCCCTAATGGTCATCCCAGCCGGAATGGTGAGAATAGTGCCAGATTCCATGATCATAGGCCCGTTAAGCACATAGGTGTTTGCGCTATCAAGGGTCAGATCGCTGGTATAACTTCCATCAAGTAAGATAGTTTCACTGGTATTGGGAGTTTCTCCACCTGTTGTATTGTTAATGGTGGTGTTGATGATGATATCTGAGGTGTCATCTTCCGCACATGAATTTAGAAGTGCAGAAAAAACGGCAATACTTAAAAATAACTTAGTTTTCATTTCGTTCGATTTTAATTTTTAGTCTTAATTTTAATGGTTTAAAAGGAATATTTTATAGAAAGCCCCAAATCCACACCGCGCTTAAAGTCTTGGAGAATGATATTTTGACCATTGGTGATCTCTCTATTTATTTCAAAAGTGGGATCCAAAATATTTTTGGCGTTTAGGTTTACCTCCAAATGATCCCCAAAAGTGTTTTTCCACACCAGGTCCAATGTTGGGATACCTTTTTCAATGATATTTCCAAGCTGTCCAGATCCCAATGCAAATATTCGGTCAGAAAAGTAATTACCTACTAAGTTGATCACCGGGCTATAATTTCCAAATGTTGGACTCCAGTTGAGATCAGCATTGGCAATTAATGGAGAAGAACCTTGTAATTCATCACTATCCCTATTGAAGGTGGTACTGTATGAGCCACTGATTTCACTGTACAAATCTTGTTTTGTGTGTATGTAGGAAACATTTAACCCGAATGTTAGCTCTGGTTGTTGCTCATCGTTCAAGAGGATATTTTTCCGCAACTCTAGTTCTGCTCCAAAGACATCAGCCTTTTTACCTGTTCTAAAATAACGTTGTGTTCCTGTAGCATCATTTGCCACTACCAAGTTAATAGGGTCTTGTATTTGTTTGGCAAAACCACCAATGGAAAGGATTTCGTTTCTACTAAAGAACCATTCATATTTTAGGTCAAGATTCAAGATATTTGAATATGAAACATCTTCCACATTGTTGTAGTTGATAGTAGCGATGTTCTGTCTTCCCAAAACATCAGGATTACCACCAATTCTCTGTGTTACACCTTCATACACGAACGGGGCCATTTCCTTAAATTCCGGAAAGGAAACGGTTTGACTTCCTGACAATCTAATGTTCTGGTCCTCATTTACCGTATATTTGATGTTTAGGTTTGGTAGGTAAATAGATTCATTTACTTCATTGGAACCAGGGTTTAAATCTGGCCTTAGGTTGATTACATCATATGCAATTCTCTGGTTGAACGATTCAATCCTTACTCCGGGAATTAAAAGCCATTTGTCGTTTAAATTGAATTCGGCAGAAACATATCCGGCGTAAACATCCAATTTACCCGTGTAGGTGTTTTCCAATTCTCCCGGTGCACTTGTTTGTGTCAATCCCGTATTTTCAGGATCCAACGGTCTAAAAACATGAGTTTGATACCCTTCACCTTCGTTTCCTAGACCAAGGACAAAATTATCCAGGTTAAAGATGGTATTCAGATCATTGACATCTGTTATATTAAAACTATTACTAATGTTCTTGTAACCATACCGTTGGTTGTCAAAAGACCTTTCTTTTGTTCTTCCATTATAGCCAAAATTAAGTTTGGTGACCGGAGAAACCTGGTATGAGATATTTATTCTGCTATTAAACTCTTCATCCTCAATATTTTGAAAATATCTCTGGTTGTTAAAATTGTTCTGTTGTCCAAAATCAGGAGAAGTGGCGGGATCATTGTCGAACAATAGATCATAATTGTTCAACGTTATCCTTTTACGGTCTGGTTCGTATGCAAATACCCTATTGTAGCCCACACCGTACTGTAAATTTAACTTTTCATCGAAGGTGTGTTCACCTGTAAGTTGATTTACAAAGATTAGGTCTTGGTTGAATTGGGAATTCAATTGAAAATACCCCACATCGGAGTTTAGATCCTGACTAAAACCTTCCCCGTTAGTTCCATAGTAGCCCACCTCATCGCCAGAACTGTTTATGGCAAGAGAATTAAATTTTAGTTTGTTGTTATTGTTGATTTTGAAAGTAACATTGGCAAGAGCAGTAGAGGTTGTAGATTGGGTATAGCGCTCAACAGAAGGGAACAACACATCCAAGTTGGTACCATAATTCGCCTGACTCCCTTCCAAATATCTGTATTTGGAATCAAAGGAAACATGTCCGAAGAAGCTCAACAAAGATTCCGAGTCTTCACCGAACAAACGATAAGATTTACCAAAAGACAGGGCAATACCCGTATTTACCGGTGCTATTTTGTTGTTCTCTACAGGATCTACACCATGGGAAAGAATGACCGCAAAAGGATTATGGTCATACCGGTTATAAAATCCAAAATAGCCTGTTCCCTCATTTTTAACGAAATCTTCTCCTGCTGCCCTTGAATTTACCCCTGTGCTCACTGAGGCATCAAAAAAACCTGTTCCAGTGTATTCTTTGGAGGAAATATCTACATTTCCAGCGGAAAAGTCGGCATAAAATTTACTGGAATATGCCTTGCTTACCCCTACGCTTTCAATGATATCTGAGGAAAACAGGTTAAGATCTATATTTTTGTTATTGATATTGTTAGAGGGTAAGGACAGGCCATTCATGGTAGTGCTCAAATATCTATCACCAAGCCCTCGTACATAAACATTGTTGGACCCCTCTTGTTTGGATATCCCGGAAATCTGCGCGACTGCCCCAGCAGCATCAGAGACACCTTTTCTTGCCAATTCCTGGGCACCAATGGACGTTTTCATTTCCACAGCCTTTTTTTGGTCGAGTAATAATGCTGTTTCCGTATCTTTTTTGGCAGAAACAGTAACAACTACTTCATCCAAGGTTACCCCTTGATTGGCGCGCATTGGGATATTTAAGGAAGTGATTTTACCAGGCGCGATTATAACGTCAGGTACTTCCACAGTCTCATAGCCCAAATAGCTAAAGGCCAGCGTATATGTTCCTGGGGTTATGTTGTTAATTTCATATAGCCCGTCAAAATCTGAAGTTGTTCCTTTTGTGGAATTCTTGATCAATACGTTTGCAAATGGCAAGGGCTCGTCATTTAATTCTTTGTCGATCACTTTGCCAACAATCCCTCCCGTGCTTTCCTGCGCCTTGGTATGTAATGCAAAAACCAAACAAATACTCAATAATAGCAATCTCATTATATTCATTTCTATAAGTTGACGCAAAGAAACCTACCTACTGTAATCTTGGGGTTACCCTCGGGTTAAAGGTTTGTTTTCTTTGTGTTACCTAAATGTTATCATATTAAATCAACGTTAAGCCGATATGATGTAATAGTATTATCTTTACTTTTGAGCTAATTAATCAAGCACTTCCTTCATGAACAACAACGAGATCAGGATACTTTTGGTGGATGACGAACCGGACATACTAGAGATTGTCGGGTACAATTTATCCGCGGAGGGATATGAAGTTTTTACGGCCAGTAATGGTGTAGATGCAGTGGCCAAGGCTAAAAAAAAGAAACCACATTTAATCATAATGGACGTAATGATGCCGGAAATGGACGGGATAGAGGCCTGCGGGATTATTCGGAATACCCAGGGTCTTGAAAATGCCATTATTACCTTTTTGACGGCAAGAGGGGAAGATTATTCACAAGTTGCCGGTTTTGATGCAGGTGCCGACGATTATATCACCAAGCCTATTAAACCCAAAGTATTGGTGAGCAAGGTAAAGGCTTTGTTGCGCAGACTTAAAGATGAAGCAGAGGATTCGGAAGATATCACCCGGGTTGGTTCTATTGTCATTAACAGAGAAGAGTATAAAATTGTCAATAAGGGCGTAGAGATTATCTTGCCAAGAAAGGAATTTGAGTTGTTGGCGCTATTGGCCTCCAAGCCCAGTAAGGTGTTTAAGAGAGAGGTAATTCTGGATAAGGTATGGGGCAACGAGGTGGTCGTTGGAGGTAGAACCATAGACGTGCATATTAGGAAATTACGCGAAAAAATTGGAGAAGAGCATTTTAAGACCGTAAAAGGCGTGGGGTATAAGTTTGTTCTATAATGGCCATAACGCTAAGAAAATCATATAAATTTGCCTTTCGATCGGCCTTGTTAATCACAGGTGTCCTAACTCTTTTTATGGGTGTTTTTATGCGAATAAAGGACACCATAGATTGGTCCTTACTCAGTATTTTTACCTTCCTATCCTTCTTAATATCCTTTTTTGTCATTCAGTTGAGGGTAGAAAAATTCATTTATAAGAGGGCCAAAAGAATATACGACGATATTTCTCTGTTGGAATCTTCGTCCCTGACATCTAGGACAATCACTACAGATATGGCGACCTTAACCCAAGAAATAGAAAAATTTGCCAAGGATAAAAAAGTAGAGATTGATACCTTAAAGATCCGAGAGGAATATCGCAAGGATTTTTTGGGAAATGTATCCCATGAATTAAAGACGCCATTGTTTACAGTCCAAGGGTATATACTTACCTTGTTGGATGGTGCCATGAAAGACAAAAATGTGCGGAAAAAATATTTGCAAAGGGCCAATAAAGGGGTAGAACGACTCATCTACATCGTAAAAGACTTGGATATGATCACCAAACTGGAGGTGGGGGACCTTCATTTGGAATTGTCCGATTTTGACATCATTGAACTCATTCAAAATGTGTTTGATTTATTGGAAATGAAGGCGCTCAAAAAAAATATTACATTGGCTTTTGATATGGAGTATATTCATCCGATCATAGTTCGTGCAGATAGGGAAAGAATACAGCAAGTGGTCACAAATCTTATTGTCAACTCTATTAAATACGGGCATAATAATGGAACCACGGAGGTGAGTGTTGAAAACTTGATAAAGAATAAAGTCATTGTTAGGGTAACCGATAATGGTGAAGGAATAGAAAAGCAACATATTCCTCGACTATTCGAACGCTTCTACAGGGTAGATAAAAGCGGAAGCAGGGCAGAGGGCGGATCAGGCTTGGGCCTTTCTATCGTAAAGCACATTATTGAGGCACATGATGAAAAAATTTATGTTGAGAGTGTACTAGGTGTTGGTTCTGAGTTTTCATTCACCCTAGAAAAGGCTAAAAACAAAGTAGTATAGATAAGTACTTGGTTGTTCCAGGCTAGAGGTTATAGAGGCGACCAAAGTACATTTAGTCAATTCTATATTTGCCAAAGAACGCAATCCAAAACATTGCAAGATTTCCTTAGCTTTGCCAAATCATTATAATTTAGTTTCCGTGGGAAGTAAAAACAAGCTAAAGCGATTTAAGGAGAACGAATCATTTAAAAATGTGGTTCAACCCAGTAGGGAAGAAATTGAGGATGGCACTTTTGAGCTTAAGGGCAAATGGGCCTCATTTTTTGGCAACGACAACCCAATTATTTTGGAATTGGGCTGCGGCAAGGGAGAGTATACCATTGGTCTGGCAAAACAAGATCCTGAAAAAAACTATATAGGAGTCGACATTAAAGGGGCCCGTTTTTGGAGGGGTGCCAAGACTGCTATTCAGGAAGGGTTGGACAATGTAGCCTTTGTTAGAACCCAAATTGAGTTGATCGACCAGATTTTTGGAAAAAATGAGGTATCTGAAATTTGGATCACCTTCCCAGATCCGCAAATTAAATACAAGCGCACCAAACACCGCTTGACCAATCAGACATTTTTAGAAAAGTACAAGGTTATTCTTAAAGAAGACGGGGTTGTAAACCTAAAGACCGATAGCGAATTTATGCACGGATATACCCTTGGCTTATTGCACGGCTTGGGATTGGAGGTGGTTTATGCCAATCACGATGTCTATAAAAATGAGGGAAGTCCAAAAGAGGTGTTGGAAATACAGACTTTTTACGAAAAACAGTATCTTGGCAAAGGAAAACCAATCACCTATACCAAGTTTAGGGTTTCGTAACCTATGACACACCTTATAATTCTTTTTTTTGCCACCTTTTCTGCGGCCTTTATGGCCACTGTGCCGCCGGGACTCCTCAATATGAATGCTGCCAAGACCAGTGTAGAAAAAGGGAAGCTGAACGGAATAATTTTCAGCCTAGGGGTCTCTTCCATGATCATGGTACAGGCATGTGTTGCCGTGTACATTTCTAAATTCCTCCATAACAATCCCCAGGTAATAGATATATTGCTTCAAATTGCCCTCGTGGTATTTGCTTTTTTTGCTATTTACTTTTTTGTGGTAGCCAAAAAGAACAAGAAAAAGATCGTTAAAGTCGTCAAGGTCAGTAAAAAGAACAGCTTTTTCAAAGGGGTATTATTGGCAGCCTTAAATTTACTGACAATCCCATATTATAGCGGCGTAAATGCGATGTGGAATGCTTCTGGATGGATCAAATTCCAAGCCCAGGACATTTTCATCTTTATATTTGCGGCAGGATCAGGGACTTTTGCCGTCCTGTACCTTTATACCGTATATTTTTACAAGTTGGATGCCACATCCAGTGGGTTTTCAAAGAATTCCAATTATATTTTGAGTGCCTTGATGTTGATATTGTTTGTAATAACCATTATCCGGATTTTATACAATTGATATGGTTACAGAGAACCAGAACTTCTTTCAAAAAGTCTATGAAGTTGCCCGTTTGATCCCTTATGGGAGAGTAACTTCCTATGGGGCCATTGCCAAATATCTGGGTGCGGCCAGAAGTGCACGGATGGTAGGGTGGGCCATGAACGCATCACATGACATGGAAGACATTCCTGCTCATAGGGTAGTCAATAGAAAAGGACTGTTAACGGGAAAACACCACTTTGATGGCACCAATCTCATGCAGCAATTATTGGAAAATGAGGGCATAAAGGTCCATGAGCTTCAAATCATAGATTTTGAAAAGCGTTTTTGGGACCCAAGTAAGGAGCTAGGGGAATACTATCAGTAACTTGTTTTTCATGCCCTTGCAAGAGCTTCGTTTTTTAATAGATAAACATTATTGCCCCATATGACTTTTAAGTTGTTGCCCTTTCTTAATCTCAAGCCTATACCGTATCTTTGTAATTTAGAATCAATTTAATTAATGCTGAAAAGCAAATCGTTATAATGAAATTTAATAAGAAAGATATACTTGCGGCTCTTGAAGAGATCACAGTCCCTGGAGAGGGTAAGAACATGGTGGAAAGTGGTGCAGTGACCAATGTCATGGTATTTGGCGATGAAGTAGAGGTAGACATTACCATCAGCAATCCAACCCTTCAGGCACGTAAGAAAACAGAGGTGGAAATTCTGAAGATCATTCACGCCAAGGTCTATGAAAAGGCCAAGATCAAGATCAATATTAAGGTAGATGCTCCGGCAAAACCCAAAGTCAATGAGATTAAGGGCAAGGCCATCCCAGGAATACAAAATATTATTGCCGTTGCTTCGGGAAAGGGCGGCGTAGGAAAATCTACCGTAACAGCTAATTTGGCGGTGACCCTGGCCAAGATGGGCTTTAAGGTAGGTCTGCTGGACGCCGATATTTATGGGCCTTCGGCTCCTATCATGTTCGATGTTGTCAATGAAAAACCTTTGGCCGTAAATATTGACGGGAAATCCAAAATGAAGCCCGTAGAAAGTTATGGGGTAAAAATATTATCCATTGGGTTTTTCACCCAGCCCAATCAAGCAGTGATTTGGAGGGGACCAATGGCTGCAAAGGCACTGAACCAAATGATTTTTGACGCCCATTGGGGAGAGTTGGACTTTATGTTGTTAGATCTTCCTCCGGGGACCGGTGATATCCATCTGAGCATTATGCAATCCCTTCCGGTAACGGGAGCGGTCGTGGTAAGCACACCTCAGGAAGTTGCTTTGTCAGATGCCCGTAAAGGGGTTGCCATGTTCCAGCAGGAAGCCATCAATGTACCCGTTTTGGGAATCGTGGAAAACATGGCCTACTTCACCCCAGAAGAATTGCCAAATAACAAATACTATATATTTGGGAAAGAAGGTGCCAAACATTTGGCAGAAGATTTGGATGTGCCCTTTTTGGGAGAAATTCCATTGGTACAGAGCATCAGGGAGGCTGGAGATATTGGGAGGCCGGCAGCATTGCAAACCGCAACCCCAATAGAGGAGGCTTTTGAGGAATTAACGAAGAATGTTGTTAGGGAAGTGGTTGGCAGAAACAAGAGCATACCACCAACAGAAGCAATCAAAATAACTACAATGGCAGGTTGTTCGGCCGTAAAAAAGAAATAGCTATGACGTCAGAAGAAATTAAGATCAACGTAGAGAAAGCACTGGAAGAAATACGTCCTTTTTTACAAAGCGATGGAGGAGATATCTCCCTGATCTCTATAGATAATGACACTTCTGTAAAAGTAAAATTGGAAGGTGCCTGCGTGGGGTGCAGTGTGAATCAAATGACCCTAAAAAGCGGGGTGGAAATGACCATTAAAAAGTACGCACCGCAAATTGAGGAAGTAGTGAATGTGGTTCAATAACTGATGGATGTAAAACATCGCCAGTGAGCCCAATCCTAGAATTACCTATTAAGAATACGAATACATGATCAAAACAGACATACTAATAATCGGTGCGGGACCTACGGGTCTTTTTGCCGTTTTTGAAGCAGGATTACTTCAGTTAAAATGCCACTTGATAGATGCTTTGCCTCAGGCAGGAGGACAATGCTCTGAAATTTATCCCAAAAAACCCATTTATGATATTCCTGGGTTTCCCGAAGTTTTGGCAGGAGATCTAGTTTCCAATCTTATGGAACAGATCAAGCCTTTTCAACCAGGATTTACATTGGCGGAACGCGCACAGACCATTGAAAAGCAATCCGATGGTTCTTTTGTTGTAACCACCAATAAAGGTACCAAGCATCAAGCACCAATCGTTGCTATTGCAGGAGGATTGGGAAGTTTTGAACCGAGAAAGCCCTTATTGGAAAATCTTTCCAAATATGAGGATAACGGAGTGGCCTATATGATCAAAGACCCCGAGGTGTACCGCAATAAAAAGGTGGTCATTGCCGGAGGGGGAGATTCTGCCTTGGATTGGAGTATTTTCCTTGCCGACGTAGCATCGGAGGTCACCTTGGTACACAGAAGAAATGAGTTCAGGGGAGCACTGGATTCCGTTGAAAAGGTAAGGCACCTTAAAAATCAGGGAAAGATCAATTTGATAACCCCTGCGGAAATAGTTGGGCTGCAAGGAAAAGACACCTTGGAAGCTGTTGTCATCCAGAAAACTGGAGGGGAAGAGTTTGTCTTGAGCGTAGATGATTATATTCCATTATTTGGACTATCGCCAAAATTAGGACCCATAGGAGACTGGGGACTGGAAATAGAAAAGAATGCTATTAAGGTGGACAATACGTTGGACTACCAAACCAATATTCCAGGCATCTATGCCATTGGGGATGTGAATACCTATCCCGGGAAGCTAAAGCTCATCCTTTGCGGATTCCATGAGGCCACTTTAATGTGCCAGAGTGCTTATCAAAGGATATTTCCGGAGAAACGCTATGTGATGAAGTACACTACCGTTGGTGGTGTTACGGGCTTTGATGGAACCAAAAAAGAAGCTGAAAAATCTGTAGTCAAATCTATCGAGTAATATCACAAAATCATCAAAGTTGTTAAAAGGGTTGAGGTTAGCATTATAACCTTAAAGAAACCTATTAAATTTGCCAAGAATTTGAATTGTTGAACCAACGACGCATGAGCGAGATTAAAATAAAAATCAAGGATAGGGAAGGCGTACTGCACGAAGTGGATGCCCCAACAGATATGAACATGAACCTTATGGAAATTGTTCGGTCCTATGAATTGGCACCTGAGGGTACCATAGGGATTTGCGGCGGAATGGCCATGTGTGCCTCATGTCAGTGCTATGTGAATTCTGGTCATGAGCTTCCCGAAATGTCGGATGATGAAGATGCCATGTTGTCCGAAGCTTTTTACGTAAAGGACAATAGCCGTTTGGGGTGTCAGATCCATATGACCGACGATTTAAACGGCTTGGAAGTGGAGTTGGCTCCGGAGAGTTAAATTATTTTTCTTCCATTTATTACTACATAAACCAAAAGACCTGCTTACTAAAAAGCAGGTCTTTTAATTTTTTATATTCTCGCCTGATAGGTAAAGAGATTGTAGTATCTACCTTCTTTGGCAATCAGTTCGTCATGGGTCCCTTGCTCGGCAATACGACCATTTTCAATCACCAAAATCTGATTAGCTTTCCTGATGGTGCTCAATCTATGGGCGATCACGAAAGTTGTACGCCCTTCCGTCAGGGCTGCCAAACTCTTTTGAATCAAGGCTTCACTTTCGGTATCCAAATTGGAGGTGGCTTCATCTAGGATCAAGACCCTTGGGTTTGCCAAGATAGCCCTTGCAATGGCAATACGCTGGCGTTGTCCACCTGATAGTTTAACCCCACGTTCCCCGATCAGGGTGTCCAATCCTTTCTCAAAACGGTCTGTAAATTCATTTACATAGGCAGAATTTACGGCTGCCAGCAATTCTTCTTCGGAGGCATTAGGTCTTGGAAAAAGGATATTCTCCCTAATGGTTCCCTCAAAAAGAAATTCATCTTGCAGTACCACGCCTAGGTGTTGCCTATAGCTTCCCAAATTAGCGGTGGCCAAATCAATCCCATCAACTGTAATACTTCCCGATTGTGGATTTAAAAAGGAGGCTGCCAAACCGGCTATCGTAGATTTTCCGCTACCTGAGCTTCCCACAAGGGCGAGTACGGAGCCTGACTTAACCTCAAAACTAATATTGTGCAATACTTCCTTGTCTTCTTCATAGGCAAAGGATACGTCATTAAAGGCGATATCGCCTTTTACGTTCTCCAAAATAGTTGTCCGGTCCTCCTCGTTCATTTCTTCAGTCATGTTCATCAGTTCCTCTGTACGGTCAAGACCTGCCAAGGCTTCTGTTAATTGACTTCCAATATTGCTCATTTGTACGATGGGGGCCACCATCAATCCCAATAAAAAGGTAAAGGTCAAAAACTCCCCAACCGTCAGTTCATCCATCATAATTTTATATCCGCCAATCCCCATGATCCCTGTAGTTGCCAAGCCTAGGAGAAAGGTGGAGGAACTGGTCATAAAGGCAGTTGCGGTAAGGCTCTTTTTTACGTTCTGAAACAGTCGCTCCACCCCATCTTCAAAAACCTTGTGTTCTTGTGCCTCTGCATTGAATCCTTTGATAACCCTTATGCCTCCCAATGTTTCTGTTAGCCTTCCTGTTACCTCGGCATTGATTTTTCCGCGATTTCTAAAAATCGGGCGGATTACCTTAAATGCCTTTAAGGCTATCAAGGCAAAGATGGCCAAGGGTACCAAGGTAAAAACGGTCATGGACGGACTGATACGTATCAAAAGCACCAAAGATACTACGGCCGTTATAGTGCCACCTACCAGTTGGACCAATCCTGTGCCTATAAGGTTCCGAACCCCTTCCACATCGCTCATGATACGGGAGACCAAGGCTCCTGATTTTGCATTGTCGAAAAATCGGATAGGGAGGGACAATACTTTTCGCTGAACCTGGGCCCTTAGTTCTGAGATGAGGTACTGAGCCTGAACGCTCAATATTTTCGTAAGCATAAAGGAGGTCACGGCCTGTACTAAAATTGAAAATCCGACGGCTAGGACCAGGATCTTCAACAGCTCCATGTTTTTGTTGGGAATAATGTCGTCCATTAAATATTTAAGGGACATCGGGGCCACAAAACTGGCAGCCTTACTGATTACAATAAGTAGAAGGCCAACAAATACAATATTGCGTCTAGGCCAGATTATTGTTTTAAAGGCAGTGAGGATATTAACTTTTTTATCGGACATTTTATAGAATGAAATTTTATTAGGGATAGTCGAATTTTAAGCCTGCAATTTACCTAAAATTAAGGGAACAGAGGGGGAAGTGATTCTGGACACAAAATTTTTAAGTTTAAATTAGTATTTCAATGGTAGGTCGATTATTTTCATGCGATTAAGTTAAACGTCCATACCGTTACTAATTCAGGACCATACCATTTTCAAATAAAATTGAAATAATTAATATTACTACCCATGAAACTATTCTACATCTGTATTTTAATGGCCCTTGTGGCCTGCAATACCAATACGACCCAAACCGAAGAGGAACGTTGGCAGACCTATGCCGACAATACCACCATTATTCGCGATGATTTTGGAGTGCCCCATATTTATGGAAAGACCGATGCCGAAGCTGTATTTGGGCTTTTGTATGCCCAATGTGAGGACGATTTTTATAGGGTAGAACAAAATTACATATGGGCCACCGGTAGGTTGGCAGAAGTAGAAGGGGAGGAAGCATTATATAGTGACCTGAGGGCAAAACTTTTTATGACCGAGGAAGAGGCAAAGGCCAACTATGAAAAAAGTCCTGAATGGTTGAAAAAGTTGTGTGACGCTTTCGCCGACGGCGTCAATTATTACCTGTATACCCACCCCGAGGTTAAACCTAGGCTATTGACACATTTTGAACCATGGATGCCGATGTATTTTAGTGAGGGATCCATTGGTGGGGATATAGAACAGATCTCCACAGAGAAGATTCAGGCCTTTTATGAAGGGGACATGTCCGTACCTGAGTTTAGTGAATTGGAGGCCGAAAAAAAAGAGGCCGAACTGGAGCCACAAGGATCCAATGGTATTGCCATTTCGGGGAAATTGACCCAGTCTGGCAATGCTATGTTACTAATCAACCCCCATACCTCTTTTTATTTTAGGGGGGAAGTCCACGTTGTCAGTGAAGAAGGCCTCAATGCCTATGGTGCTGTAACATGGGGTCAGTTTTTTGTTTACCAAGGGTTCAACGAGAGAACGGGTTGGATGCATACTTCCACTTATACCGATATCATGGACGAATTCAAGGAAAATGTCATGGAAATGGATGGAAAATTGATGTATAGGTATGGGGAGGAATTGCGTGCGGTGGAAACCTCTAATGTCGTTTTGAAATATAAAGTTGGGGATTCGTTAAAGGAAAAATCTTTTCCAGCCTATCGCACCCACCACGGTCCTATTACCCATATGGCGGAAAACCAATGGGTGGCTTCGGCCATGATGTGGAATCCGGTCAAAGCCTTGGAGCAATCTTATGTCCGCACCAAGAAAGACGGATATAAGGGCTTTAGGGAAATGATGGACATTCGCACCAATTCCTCCAACAACACCGTTTATGCAGATGCAGAGGGCAATATTGCGTACTTCCATGGTAATTTTGTACCTAAAAGGGACACCATATTTGATTATTCCAAGCCTGTAGATGGTAGTAATCCTAAAACGGATTGGCAGGGTTTGCATACGGTAGACGAGAATATTTTGGTGCTAAATCCTGCCAATGGTTGGATCCAGAATTGCAATTCTACCCCATACACGTCGGCATTGGAGTACAGTCCGAAGAAGAAGGATTATCCCAATTATATGTCCAAAGACCAGGAAAATTTCAGAGGGGTCCATGCCATTGAATTGTTGAAAAATAGAAAGGGGTATACTTTGGATAGTCTCATAAAATTGGCGCATGACCCGTATTTGCCGGCCTTTGAAAAATTGATTCCCGGGCTGGTGGATGCCTATGATAAAACCAGTCCTAAAAACCCAAAATTAAAGGGACCCATAGAGGTTTTGAGGAATTGGGATCTTAGGACCTCCAAAGAAGCGGTCGGGATGTCCTTGGCCCATTATTACGGAACCCTTTATGGAAGGATGGGCGACAGTCCGGAAGGGTTGAGCGATATGGAATTGATGAACTATCTGGGCACGCAATCTCCGTATGCCGAACGTTTGGAAGTGTTTCTTGAAGTGGTTGAGCAAATGGACGAAGATTTTGGAACATGGAATACACCATGGGGTGAAATAAACAGGTACCAGCGATTAAATGGAGATATCCGCCAACCTTTTAACGATAGCCTTCCCAGTATTGCTATCGGGTTTGCTTCTGGACGCTGGGGGGCATTGGCCGCCTATGGCGCCCGTTATGCAAACAACACAAAAAAGATTTATGGAACCAGGGGGAACAGCTTTGTTGCGGTGGTTGAATTTGGGGAAAAAGTAAAGGCCAAAAGCATGCTTGCAGGAGGTCAGAGCGGGGATCCCAAATCTCCACATTTTAATGATCAGGCACAACGCTATGCAGATATGGAGTTCAAAGACGTGCCATTTTATAAAGAGGACGTTTTAAAACGAGCAAAAAAAACCTATCATCCTGGGGAAAAATAAGTCGTATTTCACGGTCCGGCTATTTGAACAGCGGAAAAACTAAAGGGTAGATCCGTTTGGCAAATTCATTATAGGCCTTTTTGGATGGATGCAGGACGTCATTGGCCACCAGGGAAGGATCTTCAAGGCCTTTTCTGGTGATGTCGGTAATATAGACAAAGGGTACACCATTATCCTTGGCAACTGTGGCGGCAAATTCGTTATAGACATCTATTTCATTGGAAATTTTTTCTACGTCCCTATTCTGCCCAAAGGGAGTAAAGGCATAGTCAGGAATGGAAACGACCAAAACGTTTTTGGGACTTCCATTGGCCAAAACAATGGCACGCTCAAGCAGTTCTGGAAACTCCTTTTCGTATTGATCAAAAGGTCTGTTCTGAAATTGATTGTTCACCCCTATCAATAAAGTAACAAGGTCATATGATGCTCTTTTAGTGCCGGACTCTAAGGCATTCTGCAGATTGTCCGTGCGCCAACCGGTAACGGCTATTATTTCCAATGCTATGCTTGTATTCAAGGATGTTTGTAGGCTATCCTTTAGTTGGGCGGGAAAACTTTGATCATTGGGCACACTTTCCCCAACCGTATAACTGTCCCCCAGGGCCAAGTAGTGAAAGGCAGGTTTGGATTCTATAGAAGGTTTGGGATTGTTGCTATCGGAAAAGGTGTTTTTCCCAGAAGAACAACTCATGAGGATAAAACAAATGGCCAAAAACAACGGCGTACGCATGTAAATAATCAATTTCTTACCTGGGATTTTTTAATCTTTTACTATGATCAAACTGGCCTTTGAGCCTGTGGATAAATTCCATCTGTTGGAATAGATGAGCTTTCCTTTATCGTCATATACGTCTACCTGTGCAGTATTGGGTCCCGAGGATCCCTGGTTCAAGGCTTCAAAATCCAAACGGTTAAACCCCTTGTTCAGATCCAAATTAATTCCTTTAAAGGAGGCCGTTAAAAAGAGATTGGGTTCTACTACTTGGTCATTGGCTATTATTTTTACCCTATCCCCGTCTACAAATTCGTGGTCCCTACAGACGATACCAACAAATTTTGAAGTGGTTTTTACATCACCCAGATACATGTCGCCATAGTGGGCCTTGGAGGCGGTGCTTTCTTTTTCCCTAACCTTGGGATCAATCTTAAGGTCATACCCTGCCTGTTTCAGCTCGGTGTCGGGAAGCATCTTTACATTTCGTGCCATTAAGGAGTCCTTCAGATTGTAATCTGGCTTTTTGTCCAGAACGGAAGGGAATTTTAGGGCCGTGCCTTGGTTGCTGGGTTTAATATCCAGGTTCTTGTCGCTATTTTCAATCTTTATTGATTTTATGGTGCCATCCAGCTGTCCAAAACTATGGAGAGAAAAAAGCAATAAAAAAGCAAAAACAAAACTGAATTTCATAGTGATCCTTAATATATCAATATTGTGGTAAAAATAGCAAATACCCTGCCATGCGTGTTTAAATTGCTGTTAAATTCGATATCACAACCTACTGATTTGTCATAAAGAGGTATAAATACCCAGGTTTTTTTCACTTTAAAATAAACAGATCAAGAATATAGAATAAAATCTAAATTTTACACAACCCAAATCAGGAACAAAGAATTGGTCAGGTTTGGCAAACGTTTAATGTTGGCATTTATTCTGTTAAACAACTGCAAGTCAGTATAGAATAAGTATCGCAGCGTGGAGCGGGGTGTGTTAAATACTGCGTTAATTACCCTTGTTAGGCATTGTATTTGGCGATAATTTTCGTAAATTGAATAGAGAGCGGTTAAAATATCTTGACCATTTTTTGATGAAACTTTGTTGAAATTGAATCTGGTCAGATTTCAACTAATTTTTTAAGATCCATAAAGGGTTTATGGGCATTGGATCTCTAAATGAAAAAGTATGAGTCCACCTATTCTGTTTACGTTGATTCTTGGATTGTTTTTACTTGCCGGAATTCGTGTTGTCTTTGAATATAAGAGGGCATTAAAATTCAGGTTCGGTAAATACGTCAAAACGCTACAACCTGGTTTTAGATGGATTGTACCTTTTGTGGAGACCATACAAATGGTGGACATCAGGGTAATTACTTTTAATGTGGTATCACAGGAAGTGATGACCGAGGACAATGTGCCCTGTAGTATAGACGGCGTTGTCTTCTTTAAGATCATAGATCCGGAAAAGGCCGTATTGGAAGTTGAAGAATATAAATTTGCAATCACCCAATTAGCGCAGGCTGCACTAAGGGATGTGTGCGGGAAGGTAGAGTTGGATACCATTTTATCCAAGCGCGAAGAAATGGGCAAGAATATAAAGTCCATCGTAGAATTGGAAACAAAAGAGTGGGGCATAGAGATTATCGACGTTAAAATAAAGGATATCCAATTACCCGAAAATATGAAGAGGATGATGGCCAATCAGGCTGAGGCAGAACGGTCCAGAAGGGCAAGGGTCATCTTGGCATTGGCCGAAGAACAAGCGGCGAGAAAATTACTAGAAGCGGGGAAATTGATAGACCAATCCCCCTCGGCCATTAAATTACGCTTGTACCAGACATTATCACATATAGCAGCGGAAAAGAATTCTACCATTCTCTTTCCATTTCCCGAGGAGGTTTTACCAAGAAAAGCAAGAAAACGAAGTAAGACCGAGCCAAAGGAATAAAGTTTATAAATAGCCACCGACCATTTTTTGAAAACCAGTTAGAACTGGGAAATTTGAATGTATTAGGGCTCACTTCCATAAGAAAAAAAAGGCTCTTCTTCAAAGGCCCTCACCGTAAGTATCATAACTAATACAGGCGGTTTTTGATTATTCTGCGAACACATTAAAAACGGAATGTCATGAAACTCAAAAAATATCCAAAGGCGGACTTAAATCGCAACAGTGGGCTCTATTTTGTAATTGGGCTTGCTTTGGTGCTCTTTTTAACGTGGAGAGCTTTAGAATTTAAGACCTATAAAAAAGACGTTCAGGAGCGGAGAATTGTAGAAATATTGGAAGCACCCAAGGAGGATGTGCCCATTGTTGAAGCCTTTAAATTGCCGCCGCCTCCACCTCCTCCAGCTGCACCGGCAATCATTCAGGTGGTAGAGGATGTTGTGGAAATAGAAGAAACGGTCATCCAAAGCACGGAATCCAGTCAGGAAGCCATAATAGAAAAACCGATTATAAAAGTTGAAGAAATTGAAGTGGTGGAGGAGGAGGAAATCCTGGAAGTTCCTTTTGCCATAATCGAAAATGTTCCGGTATTTCCCGGATGTGACAAAAAGATTAGCAATGAGGAACAAAAGGAATGTTTTCAGGCCAAAGTCATGGAACACGTCCGAAGGAACTTCACATACCCGGAAGCGGCCATAGAATTGGGAATTCAAGGTAGGGTATACGTGCAATTTGTCATTGATACCAAAGGCAACATAACCAATATTGCAACTAGGGGTCCCCATGCTTATCTGGAAAAGGAAGCTCATCGCATCATTTCTTCACTACCCCCAATGACTCCAGGGAAACAAAGAGGAAGAGCGGTTAAAGTGCCATATAATATGCCCATCACCTTTAGGTTGGAAGATGGTTGATCTTAGGCTTAACCCAAAATACGAGTCAAGCTTCAACATGACCTTGGTCATTTTGGGATAGGCGGGACAAGAGTACTTTTATGGGGTTATTTGATTATAAACCAAAAAGGAAGTCATGGGAATCTATCAAAGGATCTTACTGTTAGGTGGTGTTCTACTTGTACTAAGTTGTGGCAAGGAGAAGGTGAATGTCGTTGAAGTCCTCCAAAGTGAGGATAATAGGGTGAAAATTATGGAGACCATTATCAATGATGACAAAATGATAAGTCAGTTTATGGATAAAATGATCGCCGATGAGGAGGTAAAACACCTCATAGGCGAAAAGCGCGACATGATGCATATGAAGGAAATGATGGGAGAAATAAGCAAAGACTCCACCAAGGCTGGTATGATGATGGAGCATATGATGGCCATGATGGAAAAGGATTCGGCCCAATGTAGGATGATGTGGCGCAAAATGGGCAACAACCCACACATGAAGGGCATGATGATGCACGATTCCACTATGGTATGTCCCATGCACTAGTAAAGGCCTTCATTATTTTAGGATTACCAACCTCGGTTTTACTGCAGATGGGCAGGTTCCACATGGATTAGGACATCAGATATTTCTGGAAATTCAACCTGCAGTACACTTTTTAATCTATGTGCAATATCATGTCCTTCCCGCACACTGATATCCCCTTTTACAATAAGATGCAGATCCACGTGAAAGGTTAATCCGGCCTTACGTACAAAACATTTTTCCGTGCCAATGACCCCCTCCACTTTTTTGGAGGTTGCCCTGATGTCGGAAATAAAATCATCGTACATATGTTCGTCCATTATTTCTCCCAGGGCCGGTCTAAAGATCTTAAAAGCGTTGTACATGATAAAGCCAGAACCTAGAAGGGCTGCCCAGTCATCCGCGGTCTCATAGCCCTTTCCCATATAAATGGCTATGGAAATCCCGATAAAGGCCATTAATGAAGTGATGGCATCGCTTCGGTGATGCCAGGCATCGGCCTGTAAAGCGCCACTTTTTGTCTCCTTGCCCTTTTTTGAGACAAACCGATAGAAGATCTCCTTAATGACCACGATAATCCCCAATACCAGGAGCGTGAATTTTTCAGGTACCTTATGCGGGGTGAGGATATGCTGTATACTTTCATAGGCGATGACGGTGGCGGAAACCACTAAAAAGCCAACTACTACAAAGGTGAGTAGGGGCTCTGCCTTACCATGTCCGTATGGATGGTTTTTATCTGCTGGTTTGGTGGCATATTTTAACCCAAAAAGCACTAGGATGGAGGAAAATACATCTGTTGTAGACTCAATCGCATCGGCAATTAGGGCATATGAATTTCCAAAAACACCAGTGACACCTTTCGCAATAGCCAACGACAGATTCCCAAAAATACTGAGATAGGTAGTTCTAATGGCCTTTTCTTTGTTGGTAAAATTACTCACGTTACGAATCGCATTTTAGGAACTGTAAACTTATGGAAAATTAGCGCCGGCCATCACTTCCCTAGGTATATATGTTGTTATTAAAATTTATTGATTTTTTGCTTTTTTGAAGGCCAATAACTTTTGTGGCCCTTCCAATAAGACCCTTACAATCTGGAGCGTGCCATCTGTTTTGGTGGCTATTTGCCATTTTATCAGGGAGATGGCACCATTTTCTATTTCGAGGCCTGTAATGCTTCTTGGGTGCACACAACTCCCATCATTGAAAAAAGGAATTTCCCCTGGAGAAGGGAATCGGGGGCGGTGGGTATGCCCAGATATGGTCAACAGCTCATCATTATCGAGAATCCATTTTTTTATCCTTCTTTCCACTTTGATCAATTCCTTGTAATTTTTGGCGGGACTGGTAGGGTCGGCGATGCCCCATACCTGTAGGGGCTTCCAAAGGACCCGCACCAAAAATCTGCCCCAACGCCAAAAAGTATAGTTCCACCAATCGGCCTGATGGCCATGGGTTAAAAAAAGTTCCTGTCCTGTCTCCCTGTGTTTTAGGACCACAGCCTCATGATAGGCGATTCCCTCAAATAGTTCCTTATTGCAATTGTCAATTGGCTCAAAATAACTGGAGAGATGTTCCTTTACATAATTCGGATCCTTATAGACCATATCGTGGTTTCCCCAGATCATATGCAGGCGCTTTTCCAGATGAAAATCCCTTAGTAATTTATAAATATTTTTATGGGCCTCAAAGATAGGTTCAAAGGACAAATGCTCCCAAAGTTCGTCCCCATCTCCCAGTTCACAATATTGAAATCCCCTGTTGAAATATGTTTTTAAGGCGTGGTAGTAGATGTTTCTATTATTGGAAAAGTCGTCTGCAAAACTATTATCGCCCCTGTGACAGTCACTGAAAAGTATAAATTTAGAGGTGTCATCAAAGGAAACCACCTTGGCATTGGCATAGGCTCTTGTTAAGCGTAATTTGGAAGACATTTATTAAATTTATATAAATATCCAAAAAAGTGATGGATCAGAAGGAATTTAGGTTCAGAAATATTTGGGCTTTATTTTGTAATTTTGGAGGTTATTATTAGACAAATATAAAATGGAAAAGGTAAAAAGAGGAGACACGCCTTTGGTGCAGCTCATAAGTTTCAATACATTATTGAAACACTATGAAGCTATGGCCAATAGTGAAGATAAACTTCTCGCCACAAAGGCCAAACTTATATTAGAGGCTGCGGCACCATTTCCAGAATTAAGAGAGGGTTTTTCGGATGTATCTATTTTGGAGAAGCGCAAGGATGTGATCAAGTATATCCTACAGGACACTTTCCCTGTGATGTTGGGTTCCAATGAGATCAAAACCGCCTCCTTGCCCTTTCAAAATGTAATCTTTAATTCCTCCCCACGATTCAAGAAAATAATAAAGGATGCTGGGGACGACTTTAACCTGGAAATACGGGACAACCCGGAGAAGTTAAATTATATTTTGAGCTGTACGGTCATCTTGAATTTTCATTATGGATTTCATTTGGATTTTAAAAGGCCCCTTTTTTATGATATCCCTGATGCTAACGGCGTTATGCGAAATTACCGCATCTTATACAATGCGGATTTTGTTGAGATCATACCTACCGAATTAGCGAAGGATCTGACGCAAGATGATGTAGACGAGTTGTTGGAGCGTTTTGATGATCTGGAGTTGTGGAAGGAAAAAATACCACCCAATAGCTTCCTTTCAAAGGGATTTGTAATCTCCAACATGTTCGATGTAACGGCCGAACAATCCATTTCCGAGATCAAATCGAGCTTAATTGCCTCAAATAAAAGAGGGACGGAGAATTTTGTACAAAACTTACAGAACACCTTCAAATCCCTTTTCAATATCCCAGATATAAGGGTAGGGTTTGTCAACTATAATTCAAAAAAGAATCAGTTCGAAAAGGTTTTTGGGCTCCATATAGAAAGCTATATCCTCAATGGAGAGGAAATGGAAAGATGTGAGGAGGCACTGTGCCAAGCATCTTTTGAAAAATTAATTAGTCATAATACTTTTTTCTCCATTGCAGACGTGGAAAAGTATTATGAGCTTTCAAAGAAAAACAGACTGTATAGCGCCTTGAAAGAACAGGGTGTGAAAAGTGCCATCTTGGCCCCAATTGCCGATAATGGAAATTTATTGGGTGTATTGGAGCTTGTTTCGGAAAACCGAAATGCCCTAAACAGTGTAAATGCCACGAAGTTAACAGACGTGATGCCCTATATTGTTTCTTCGGTATTGCGATCAAAAATAGAAGAGGCCAATTTGGTGGATGTTGTGATTCAGCACGAATGCACTTCTGTTCACTCTTCCGTTTATTGGCGTTTTAAAGAAGAGGCCAAGCGATTCATTGCAGATGATGTTCAAGGCCTGCAACCCGTATTTAGGGAAATAGCGTTTAAGGATGTATATCCCTTATATGGTCAGATAGATATAAAGGACTCGTCACAAGCAAGGAATTCAGCTATACAACGTGACCTGCTCATTCAATTGTCCGAGATCAATGAAATTTTGGCTGTAGCTTGGGAAAGTAAAAAGCTTCCGATCTATGAAGAACTCATATTTAGGGTAGACAACCATATCAATGAAATAAAAGAAGTACTCGATACCACTAGTGAGCAAGTGATATTTGACTTTGTAGTTCATGAGATCAATCCCGTATTTAACCATCTTAAAAAGAAGGATAAGGAACTTTATAAGTCCATCATGGCCTATGAGGCACATATAGATGGGGCTACCCATTCCTACTACGACCACCGCAGGAATTATGACGAGAGTGTTATGCTGATCAATAAAAAGTTGGCGGCCGTTATAGATAAGAAACAGGAAGAAGCTCAAAAAATGTTTCCCCATTTTTTTGAACGTTACAAGACAGATGGTGTGGAGCACAATATGTACATAGGTGATTCTATTGTAGGGGATATGGATTTTGATCCCATATACCTCAATAATCTTCGCTTGTGGCAATTGCAGGTCATGTGCGAAATGGAAAACAGTTATTACAACCTAAAGCCAAAATTACCGTTACAGTTGGATGTTGCTTCCATGATCTTGGTGTACAACACCTCTTTGTCCATCCGATTTAGAATGGATGAAAAACGCTTTGATGTGGATGGGACGTACAATGCCAGATATGAGGTAATAAAGAAGAGAATAGACAAATCCTATATCAAAGGAACCGATGAACGCCTGACCCAAAAGGGGAAGCTCAGTATCGTCTATTCCCAAAAGAAGGATGAATTGGAATACCTCAGATATATTAAATTTTTAAAGTCCAAAGGGTACTTCACCAATAACATAGAGATTGTAGAATTGGAGGGCCTGCAAGGGGTCTCAGGTTTAAAGGCAATACGGGTAGAATTCCTCTATGCCAAAGGCAAGGAATCTGAACGTACCTATACCTTCGATGATCTCATACATGAGGTAGAGTCCTAAGGCTTTTTATCTTAAAGTAAAAAAAACCATCAATACTGCCATTGGCAAATTGATGGTTTTATTTTTATGCCCCTTGATAAGAGGGCCAAGAGCTTGCTATTGTACTATTGGTAATGCCCTATCTGGACCAAAATACTTAAAGAAAATCGCAAAGGCTATTACGGAAACGATCATGCCGATCATAAAAATGGTATAGGTCCATCTCAATAACTTGTATTTTCTGTTGAGGACCAATCCCAAGAAATAAAGGTCCTTGGTCAGGGAAGAATAGATATAATCCCTATCCTTTATCAACTCATTGATGGCCCACTCATATTCCTTCAGCCCCATTTGGTGGAAATTTCCAAAAAAGAGCAGGTTTACCCTCTTTTGGTTAACATCTTCTTTGGTGAATTCTCCCCTTGTGACATTGGGACGTGTGGCCATAACAGCAAGTATCATGGAGACCACACTGAAAAAAACAAAAATAACTGTGGGGTAGATTAAATAGTCATTGGAAGGGTTGTCCAACTTTGGTATTAGATTGGATAAGGCCAGGGAAATGATGATTGCATTTACCGAGAGCAGGATGTTGGCCTTGGTATCCGCAATATCACTTAAAGTCAGATGGTTTCTCAGGGTAACCCTAAACAGGGTCTGTATGCCCCTATCTGGACTTTCATTTTTAAGTTTTGCTTTTAAGGACTCTTTTTTGATCAGCTTTTTTTCTGATTTTTTGCCCTTCACCAATTTTTTCAGATTCTTATCCTTTCGTTTTTGCCAGTTTTTCTTGGCATAATCCGTGTAATACCGGTGCTCAGTACGGAACATTTTGATGTTTTCGTTCCTCCAGTCCTTCGTGGAATAGTGGACGATATCTAATTTTGAAAGCTCTTCACGTAATAATTCGGAGGTGGCTATATACGATTTGCTCGACAGGTGGGAGGAGTCGGCATCCTTAAGGATCTCCTCTGACAGGTCTTGAGGGGCGTAGAAGCGTTTGGTGGCCATGATAAGACGACAAATCTCTTTTATTCCTGCTTCATCATATTTTTCGCCTTTAAGAAATTTTTTGGCAATCTCACAGCTTTTTTCTTCGTGATCCAAGGAACCTTTCGTGTACCCTGTGTCATGAAGCCAGGCCGCTAGTTCAATTGTTTCATTTTCTTTATCATTCAAGTTATAGGCTTCCAACAATTCTTTAGTATTTTTAACAACTCGCTGGGTATGACGCAGGTTGTGGTAAAGATAATTGGAGTTCAGCTCGTTAGATAATAAATCTATAACGTACTCTTTAGTTTTTTCTACTATGTCCGACATATAAGTATCTTGTGGAAAACCAAATTACAAAATTTTGATGCAAAGAAGATTGGAAATGTATAAACATTGTGCTCTTATAGTCTTGACTTTAGTTTTTACGGGATGCGCCACCATGGCCACCAAATACGCTGAAGGCTTTGACAACAAAGATGTGCCTACATCCAAAGAGATATCCCAGACCATATATCTTATCGGGGACGCCGGACTTTCGCCTATGGGAGGAATGAATCCTGCCCTAAAGATTTTTAAGGATAAACTGGACCAGGCCGATAAAAATAGTATGGCAATTTTTCTAGGTGATAATATTTATCCTGCAGGGCTCCCAGACAAAAAAGATTCTACGGTAGCCTATATCACCGCAAAAAATCACTTGGATGCCCAATTGAAAACCTTGGAGAATTTTAAGGGAAAGACCTTGTTCATTCCTGGAAATCATGATTGGTACACAGAAGGTCTAATTGGTCTTAAAAGGGAGGAAGAGTATGTAGAAGAATGGATGGGTGATAAGGGGGCATACCAGCCCGACAATGGTTGTCCTATTGAAGAAATAGATATTAGTGATGATGTGCTTGTAGTGGCCATAGATACAGAGTGGTATCTCGTCAATTGGGACAGGCATCCCGGCATTAATGATGATTGTGATATAAAAAGCAGGGATAAGTTTTTTGAGGAATTGGAAGGGATCATCAAGAAAAATAGGCATAGGACCACAATTTTGGCCATGCATCATCCAATGTTCAGTTATGGTCCGCATGGCGGACAAACAACATGGAACCAGCAGTTTTATCCCAGTAAGGGAAAAGGGCCAATGCCCATCTTGGGAAGTTTTATAAATGTGTTGCGGAAAACTTCTGGTGCATCTACGGAAGACATGCATAACAAGAGGTATATGGAGCTTAAAAAGCGAATAGTAACTTTGGCGCAATATTCGGAGAAGGTAGTTTTTACCTCCGGTCATGAGCACACGCTTCAATATATTGTAGAGGCCAATACCCCTCAGATTGTTAGTGGATCAGGTGCTAAAATTGGGGCTACAAGGTTATTGAACGGCTCCCAATTTTCAACCGGGCATATGGGATATGCCGTTTTAGAGGTGTATACCGATGGCTCCTCCCGGGTTCGCTATTATGGTGTGGATGAGGAGGAGAAAGAGGAATTTCTTTTCACAACAGAAGTATTGCCAGCAGACCGTAGTCTATTGATAAAACAATTCGCGGATACGTTTCCCAAAGAGGTTGAGGCATCTGTTTATAGTAAGGAAGAAATTGACAAGAGCGGTTTCCATAAAAGCATATGGGGTGATCGTTACCGTGAATATTACGGCACTAAGGTAACTGCTCCAACGGTGAATTTGGATACCCTTTTTGGAGGTCTTACCCCAGTGAGAAAGGGAGGGGGGCACCAATCTAAATCATTGCGACTTGCACATAAAAATGGAAAGGAATATGTGATGAGGGCGTTACGTAAAAGTGCAGAACTCTACTTGCAGTCCATGGCTTTTAAAGACCAATATATTGTAGGGGAGTTTCAGGACACTTATACCGAGAGCCTATTGCTCGATTTTTACACAGGAGCACATCCATATGCCCCATTTACCATTGGTAAACTATCCGATGCCATTGGGGTCCTGCATACAAATCCTGTACTTTATTATGTGCCAAAACAAAAAGCTTTGGAAGATTTTAATGAAGGATTTGGAGATGAGCTCTACATGATAGAGGAACATGTGGGGGATGGTCATGGAGATCTAAAGAGCTTTGGCTATGCCAATAAAGTGGAAAGTACGGACGACCTTTTTGAGAAGCTACGAAGGGATGAAGAATATACGTTGGACGAAGAGAGCTATCTAAGGGCCAGATTGTTCGATATGGTCATTGGAGATTGGGATAGGCACAGCGATCAATGGCGCTGGGCAGAAATAAAGAACAAAGAAACAGGGAATACCATTTTTAAACCCATTCCCAGGGATAGGGACCAAGTGTTCTCCATTATGGGAGACGGAGCTTTGATGTCCGTTGCAACAAAGGCCATTCCCCCTCTAAAATTAATGGAAGGCTTCCATGAAAATGTCAGAAATGTCCGTGGATTCAATACCAATCCTTTTCCGTTGGATATGGCCTTGTTAAAGGAGACCACGTTGTCCCAATGGGAAAAAGAGGTGTCTTATATACTGGAAAACCTAACACCAGAGGCGATTGATGCCGCTTTTGAAATGTTTCCCAAGGAAGTCAGGGACAATACCGTTACTGAAATAAAACGAATTTTGTTGGCCAGACTGCAAAACCTGCCCCAAATTGCCAATGATTATTACAAGGCCTTGAATTCCATTGCCATTATAACTGGTACGGATAAAGATGACTGGTTCGAAATCACTACTTTGGAAGGCGGTAAAGCTGAGGTTAGCGCCTATCGTATCATTGGTGGAAAAAAGGAGAAACAGTTCTTTCATAAGCAGTTTAACCCTGAAATTACCGAAGAAATATGGGTCTACGGATTGGACGATGATGACCGTTTTGAGGTTAAGGGAGGGAGTCCAATCGGGATTAAGGTTCGGTTGATCGGCGGTCGCGACAACGATATTTATGATATTCAGGACAATAGAAGGGTCAAAATTTATGATTACAAGGATAGGGGCGATACGATAATAAACAAGGGCAATGCCAAAGTAAGGCTGACCAATGATTATGAGATCAATACGTTCCAACCTTTAAAGTTTAAGAAAAGTACCAATCAGATTATCCCAGTCGTTGGTTATAACCCAGATGACGGTGCCAAAATTGGACTGAGTGATACGTACACCTACAACGGATTTCTTCAAAATCCATTTACCAGTCAGCATACGGTGAATGCCTCATTTTATTTTGCTACCAGTGGTTTTGAGCTTGGTTACAGCGGAGAATTTGCGCATATTTTTGAAAGTTGGAACCTAGGCCTTAACGCTAGGTTTACCAGTCCCAATTTTAGTGTCAATTTCTTTGGCTTTGGTAATGACACCGAGAATTTGGATGACGAATTGGAGCTCGACTATAATAGGGTGAGGTTAAAGAATTTAAGTTTTGCACCTTCTTTGATTTGGCGCGGAGCACTGGGGGCCAGAGTTGAAACCCAGGTAGGATTTGAGCAAATAACGGTTGAAGAGACAGCAGATCGTTTTATCAATACGTTTTACCAAGCAAACGGAGAGGAAAATTCCAAACAATTTTTAGGGGTTCAAGCAGGCTACAGTTATGCCAATACCGATAATAAGGCCTTTCCGACCTTGGGTATGGCCACTTCCTTTGAAGTAGGGTATAAGACCAGTGTTGATGGGGGAGAAGAAGGTTTTGGATATATTATACCAAGCCTTTCCTTTGACTATAAACTACTTCCAAATGGTCGCTTGGTTTTGGCTACCAAATGGAAGGCCCATTTTAATATTGGGGACGATTATGAGTTTTATCAAGCTGCTACCATTGGCGCCAGTGATGGGCCACGGGGCTATAGGAACCAGCGTTTTGCAGGTAAAACATCTTACTATCAGAACACAGATATCCGTTTTAGTCTAAGGAAAATGAAGACTGGCTTATTGCCCCTTGCCATGGGTATTTATGGCGGATTTGATTATGGTAGGGTCTGGGTTCCAGGTGATGATTCCAATACTTGGCATACCTCTTATGGAGGAGGCTTTTTCTTTAATGGTGCAGATCTGATGTCCGTTAAATTGGCTCTTTTCCAAGGCGATGAAGGACCTCGCTTTTCCTTTGGCCTAGGTTTTGGATTCTAAGGAGTTGGATATAATTTGAACGTATTAATTGCGGCACAGATTAGTGCTTCAATTCGTAGGAATACAAATTTTGTCCGGTATCGGCTCTTTCCTCATCCGTTAGGAGCAAAGAGGTGTTGGAATTGGCTTTGAAGGCAACAGCTTCCAGCTGTGTGGTGGCTTTTAAATCTATGGTCTCCATGTTTCCCTTGGTAAAATTATCCCAGGTAAAATTGGTAAATACCCATAATTTCCCATACCCCAACAGAACAATTTTTTTGCCGTCAGGGGATATGTCCGCCGAAGTAATAATGCAGGTATTAGGCTCATTGCAGGTATTGAAGGAGCCTATAAATTCGGCCTTATAATTGCCTTTTTGCGCGGGAACCTTATAGATCCTGGCCTCTCCATTAAAAGGTCTGCTTCTGTTCTTGGTGATGAGGTAAAGAAATTTGTTGTGATAGAAGATCGCCTCGCAATCATACACCTTTTCCTCTTTTTTAGGGGTGAAATCTTTTAGGTCCGAAAAGTAAAATTCAATTTTTTCGGCATCTATCTTGTCCCCGGGTTCAATTTCCGGATTGGGTACTTTATAGATTACCAGATCTTTCCGTTCACCGTTGTTATTCCCTGTGTCCGCAATATAAACATTGCCTTGGTCATCTTTGGCAAGGTCTTCCCAATCCTCGTTCTTTCCGTTCTTGACCTTTAGTTCCTTGAGCAGATTCCCCTCAAAATCTACCTGGTACAATTCGTCCTCATTGCCATGATCCTCAATGGTCCAAACGCTTGCGTTGTCCATCTGTACCAGCCCGGAGCTTTCACTGATTTTATGGGGCAGTTTGGCTATAAAGGTCAACTGTCCATAGTTGGAACAGCTCGTAAACAAAACAATTAGGAAAAGGGCAGCAAATCTTGTCATACTATCAAAGCTAGGATTATTTTAGGAGGCTTCAAGGGAATTTGTCGGAAAGGGTTAAGATTTAACTCCATTTTATAAAAAATAGGATTTCTTTAATAGTTGAATTTCTAGAATACAATTAGAAATAGCGTTTTATAAGGGTCAGGGGCTAAAATGTTATTATTCTGGATACTTTCGGGCTAAACCATCATATGTGTAAAAAATCCAATATATTTATGCGGAATAATCAAACCACTTTAATTAACTCGTACTTATGATTGGAATATTATCTTTTGTTGGCTTCACTGCATTGGTAGGTATAATATCCTATTATGCCACAAGGAAAACAGATGAAGGTTCATCTGATGGTTATTTTTTAGGAGGCAGAAGTCTAACGGCAGGCGTTATAGCGGGTTCTCTTTTACTTACAAACCTATCTACAGAACAAATTGTTGGATTAAACGGAAGTGCCTACACGGACGGATTATCCGTGATGGCTTGGGAAACCTTGGCGGCGATTGCCATGGTAATAACAGCTGTATTTTTATTGCCCAGATACCTAAAGGGTGGTTTGACCACTGTACCCCAGTTTTTGGCCAAAAGGTTTGATGTCAGCACCAAAACAATTACTTCGGGATTATTTTTAACAGGGTACGTAGTGGTGTTGTTACCGGTAATTCTTTATTCTGGTTCGGTGGCCATTAGCGGGATGTTCGATGTGCCTACTTTGTTGGGCGTATCAGATTCAACAGCCTTGGTCATCTGTATTTGGGGAATTGGGATCATAGGTTCCATTTATGCGGTATTTGGTGGCTTAAAAGCGGTGGCGGTTTCAGATTCGATCAATGCCATAGGATTGCTTACGGGAGGTTTCTTGATCCCAATATTTGGATTGATGGCCATAGGGGACGGCAGTGTTCTGGATGGATTAAATTTATTGATGACTACAGAGCCTGAAAGATTTGATTCTACGGGAAATACCGGACAAGAGGTGCCATTTTCTACCATTTTCACGGGGATGATGCTGGTGCAATTGTTCTATTGGGGAACAAACCAGCAGATCATTCAACGTGCTTTGGGCGCCAAAAACTTGGCCGAAGGGCAGAAAGGGTTGTTATTGGCAGCCTTTTTTAAGATTTTGGGGCCGTTAATTCTGGTATTGCCGGGAATGATCGCCTATCATTATTTTGAAGGCGGATTAGCTTCCAGTGATCTGGCATATCCAGAATTGGTGAGGGCAGTATTGCCAAAACCTATGGTAGGATTTTTCGCTGCAGTACTCTTTGGGGCCATATTGAGTTCCTTTAATAGTGTGCTCAACAGTTCGGTTACCTTATTTGGGATTGATATCTATAAACAACACATAAATAAAGAGGCTCCTGAAAGAACCGTTGTAAAATACGGAAAGATTTTTGGGGTTATCCTGGCCCTGGCGGCTATGTTCATCGCTCCGTTGATTGCCAATGCGGGGAGTCTGTTCAATTACTTACAGGAAATAAATGGGATCTACAGTATTCCAATTTTTACCATCATCGTAGTGGGATACTTGACCAAAAGGGTGCCTGCCATTGCGGCAAAAATTGGTATTTTTTCGGGTTCCTTTTTATATATAATTAGTCAGTTTTGGCTTGGTCCCAATATGAAGGAAAGCGCAGTCGCAGCCGCAAAAGCAGCTGGGGTTACGGATCCTGCTGCCCTAAAATTAGTGGAAGCAGATGCCTACCCACACTATTTGCACGTGATGGCCATTCTGTTTGTCTCGAACATGGTGATCATGTTGATCATTGGGTATTTCAAACCAAGGGCAACTCCCTTTGAGCTGGAGTATACCAAACAAGTGGATATTGTTCCCTACAAGCACATAAAAATCGTAGGTATAGCTATTATTGCCATAGTGGTAAGTATTTATATCTACTTTGCGAAGTAAGGATTACCTCAACAATAGCATCAGTTAAGGTGATTTAGGAATTATATAAAAAGCCATCAGGATAGCCCTGGTGGCTTTTTTTTTGGATAGAAATCAATTAAGTCAACTGAAGGGTTGTCCTGTGCAAATGACCGTTGGCCTATAGAAAAATTCCACTCAGCATACCTGGAAACTTGTAGTTTTCTTAGCTCAGTATTTTTGGGTATTACTAAAAATTAGGCACCCATGAAAACAAGTAAAAGAAACAAAAGATACGCTGGCTATATAGAAGTAAACGGTCCAATCAGAAAAAAATACCGCATATGCAATGTATTTCTTACCAAAGAGGCTCTTGTACTCACTACGGTAACTCCTATAGCCTAGTTTGATAAGAATGAGCGCACATAAAGCGACACGTTACAATTAGATTGATCTAAAGATTTTTTATCTGCAGTTGATGAAAGGCATCTGCTTGGACCTTCAGGAGTTCCTCTGCTTTTTGCTTTTTGTACCTGTAAATTTCATCTTCCCTGGTAAGATCGTCATAGACCTGTTTATTGAGCGCAGAGTCGGTATTGAAAAGTAATTCACGTTGGGCAACCTTTTGGCTGGCCCAAGTTTTAACTGCACTTTCCTCGTCCTCCAATTTATAGTCGTAAGGTCCCCTTGGCGAGAGGAGTTTTACAATGATGGGAGAGGTCTCAATGGCCAAGAACAAAAGAAATATAAAAAACGAGGGAAACCAGGGGAGTTTGTCCAGGGCACTGATACGCGCCATGAGTCCGTCGAAGCCATCTATGATAGGCTGTGAGCCGTTTACCTGTTTGGTATAGTCGCCTTCAAGACCGCTAATTTGGGTTTCGAGGTCGCTTATTTTTTGGGCGTTATCTCCTTTTAATTGCTGCAATTCCGCAAGGGCGGCATCGTGCTTCTCTCTCTTCTCTTTATATACGGGGCCTTTTCCCAAAAGTTTGGTGCCCGCAGTGCCTTCCGCCTCTGAAATATAAGTATCGTATAGGGCGTTGGTTTCTGTTTCCTTTAGGGCGACTTCATTTTTTAGGCCGACAATATTTTGTTGTAGCTCGGCTATTTTGGGATTGTACTGAAGCGCTATCTGGTCTTTATTGGAAAGGGTCAGTTCATTTTTTTGTTCCAAGAGCACCTGGTTGATCTCTTTTTCAAAGATTTTCATTTCCAAGGGCTTGGAGATGACCACAGCAATGATAATGGCCAATAGTATTCTTGGGGTAGCCTGTAAGAATTCGTTTTTTAGGCTACCGGTCTTTTTTATGGTGGAGACAATAAAGCGATCCAGGTTAAAGATGAGCAAACCCCAAATGAGTCCAAAGCCGATGGACATATAGATGTTGTCAAAAACGGTATAAAGGGCATAGCTGCTGGCTACAAAGGCCATGACCGCGGTAAAGAATACCGTGGCGCCTATGCCTGCATATTTATTTTGTTCCCCAGGGGAGCACGTTTTTAGAATGGAGGCATCGGCCCCCGAACAGAGAATAAAGAAGGATTGTAACATAGTGTTCTGATTTGATTGATGTTCATATAGGTGGTTAGAACGTAAATATTGTTGATTTGTTACAAAAAAAGCCTTCAAAATGAAGGCTTTAACGTTTGTTGTAGTGTTTTGTTGTCCCTCGGGTGAGGTTGAGGGGTTGTTGATCATTGTTTATTTAGGTTTCGAGTACGCTCGAACTGATGATTGTCCCCTCGAGCGGAGTCGAGAGGTTTTGGACAATTGATGTGTGCGAAAGGATTTTTTTGATTTCATGGTTACTGTCACGTAGTTCTCGACTGCGCTCGAACTGACAGTAGCAGTGTTTTGTATGCCTTGGTTTCGACTGCGCACAACCTGGCAGTATAAGTCAATGTTTTATTGAGAAAGTATTGTCCCCTCGAGCGGAGTCGAGAGGTCATGGACAATTGGTGTGTGCGAAATTATTTTATTGATTTCATGGTTACTGTCACGTAGTTCTCGACTGCGCTCGAACTGACAGTAAGAATGTTTTGTTGGCTTGGTTTCGACTTCGCACAATCTGGCAGTATAAGTCAATGTTTTATTGAGAAAGTATTGTCCCCTCGAGCGGAGTCGAGAGGTCTTGGACAATTGGTGTAGTTCGAAAATATTTTTTTTGATTTCATGGTTACTGTCACGTAGTTCTCGACTGCGCTCGAACTGACAGTATCAACCATTATTTTGTTTAGGCAGTATTGTCCCCTCGAGCGGAGTCGAGAGGTCTTGGACAATTGGTGTAGTTCGAAAATATTTTTTTTGATTTCATGGTTATTGTCACGTAGTTCTCGACTGCGCTCGAACTGACAGTATCAACCATTGTTTTGTTTAGGCAGCATTGTCCCCTCGAGCGGAGTCGAGAGGTCATGGACAATAGATGTGGTGCGAAATGATTTTATTGATTACAGGTTTGCTGTCACGTAGTTCTCGACTGCGCTCGAACTGACAGTTTCAACCATTGTTTTGTTTAGGCAGTATTGTCCCCTCGAGCGGAGTCGAGAGGTTTTGATACTGCTTAGTTTTTCTTTGTCTTGGTAGTGATCTTCACCATTGGCGGCTCAGAATCTACCCCTTCAATATTGATATTAATATCCTTGTTCTTCTCAGCTATTTTAAGAGCCTCCTCGGAAGAAATAGGATTTCCGTTCATATAGAATTTTGCACCTTCTTCGGCCAATTTGGCTAAGTGTTTGGATGGTGGCATTGGAGGTGGAGGGGGTGCCACAGTGTCTTCATCCGCAATTACAATGATCTCTACCAATTCGCCATCCTCGATCATATGATCATACACAAGGCCAGGATTTCCTTTTTTATAATTTTTCACGGCCTTTTCATACGCAAGCCTATCTGCTTCCGGGACATCTGCCGGGATTGGTGGTGGGGGTGGCAACGCCGAATTTTTGATCACCTTTGGAGCCGCTGCTGGCGGTGGCGGGGGAGGAAAATTTGGAAACGGTTCTGCCGACGCCTTTTGTTCTGTGGTCATACGATCGTAAAGCTGCTTTAAGCGTCTCATGTCCTTTGTTTTGATGACGTACTTTCCTTTTGTTTGGGAATTGTACTTACTGGCCAAGGCGTTGTATTCTTTGATCTCTGCCTTAGTAGCACCTTTTTCTTGGGCGAGGGCTTCGTTCCCCAAAATATTTATGATGGCTACCCCATAGTCCGTCAATATAGCTTCCACTTGTTGAATGACTTTTTTAGGGGTGTCCTTATCTATGGTGATAAAAGATCGGACGGTTTGTGACCGTTGTTCCTTGGTAAGATCCTGGTTGTATTTTGATAGTATAGTACTCAGATCTTCTATTTTCACCAAGGACAATTTAACTAAGAGCTGCCCATGTCGGTTGATATTAATTTCAATGTCCTCCGTAACAATGATGGAGTCATCCGCTATTATATCCGATTGTGTTGTTGCCTTTGAACTATTGGTATGCTGTTCCAATTCCACAATTTCTTTGTCGCTAAAACTATAGAGCAATAGTGCCAATAAAGGCAGCAGCAATAGACTTTTGAGCCATAGGGCTTTTTTGGAGGTGTGTGTTTTCATGATGATGATTCGTTTTTTGATTGATGAATAATTGATTGAATTTGATAAAATAGGTTCTGGAATATCTGGTGAAGAAAATGCCAGTACTATTTTTTGATAGGTAGAGGTGGTGACCCCTTTGTTCAAGACAGCCTCGTCTGCCAGGAATTCGTGGTTCAATTTTATAAAATGCTTGGCAATATAGATCAGGGGATGGAACCACAAAACAATCTGCAGGAGTTCTAGTAGTAGAATATCCAGACTGTGCTTTTGTTTGGCGTGGGTCTCCTCGTGCCAGAAAACTTCTTGTGGGATTTGGTGGGACTTGTATTTCTTTTTATTGAAAAAGACATAGCTGAAAAAGGTATGTGGGGCTATTGGATCTTGCAGTAATACATGTTGGCAGGGGCCCGATTTTTCTTTTGGATTATTTCTGATCCTTTTGATGACCCCTGATAGGTTGATTACAAACTTAATGGTGAACAAGGCCACCCCAAGTCCATAGAGGCTCCATAGGATATAGGGAAAATAAGTAATGGGTTCATTTATGAGCGTGGAATTTTGCCCTAAAGTTGAAGCCTGAGCAATTTCTGTAATGAGGGTTTGTGGTTCCATCAAAACATATTCGGTGAAAGTGATGGCCGGAATGCCCATGGCCATGAGAAATGCGGCCAACAAATAAAATCGTTTGAATTGATGCATAGTGGCCTGTTCCAAAAAGACCTTGTAGAACACCAAGAAAATGGCCAGAAGTGCGCTAAATTTTAAGAGATAGATCCACATAGTTATTTCTTTTTAAGTTCTACATCAATGATGGCCTTAAGATCTTCCAGCTCTTCTTTGGTGAGGTCCGTTTCCTTGGTAAAAAAGGAGGCGAACTGGGAAGCGCTATCATTGAAAAAGTTTTTGATAAGGCCATTGACATGCTTGGAGAAGTAGTCTTTCTTTTTCACCAAGGGGTAATACTCCCTGGAGTTGCCAAACAAATTGTAGGATACAAACCCTTTATCCTTCATGCGCTTTAGTAGGGTAGCTACAGTGGTGGTTGCCGGTTTGGGTTCCGGGTAGGCCTCCAAAAGGTCTTTCATAAAAGCCTTTTCCAGTTTCCATAGATGGTTCATTAGTTCTTCTTCGGATTTTGAAAGCTGCATGGTCTACAATATTAGAATGTACTCTACAAACATAGAACATATATTTTAATTCTACAAGTGTAGAGTAATAATAAATTTAAAAGCGTTAGCTATTGCAGTGGCATCCTTTTAATAAGGGACGGTTCGGACTTACGCTTTTTGGTAAGCCTATTATTAAAAGATATAGCGGAAAGAGCGACCCGCAGGGGAACGCCCCAAGAGGGAAGCAGCGTAGTTGTCACTTGTCCCCTCGAGCGGAGTTGAGAGGTTAATTACTTCCGACTCCGCCCATTGGAACAGTATATTTTATTTGGAAAGCTCCGTAAAATGTTTGTAAAAATGAGGAATGGTCTCTATTCCCTTTAGGTAGTTCCACACCCCAAAATGCTCATTGGGCGAATGTATGGCGTCACTATCCAGGCCAAATCCCATAAGGATGGTCTTGCTGTCCAATTCTTTTTCGAAGAGGGAAACAATGGGGATACTCCCGCCACTGCGCTGTGGAATGGGCGTTTTCCCAAAGGTGGCCTCATAGGCCTTGGATGCTGCCTTATAGCCGATATGGTCAATGGGGGTTACATAGCCCTGCCCGCCATGGTGGGGCGTAACCTTCACCGTAACTCCGGAAGGGGCGATGCTTTCAAAATGGGTCTTGAACAGTTGGGTGATCTCCTTCCAATCCTGGTTGGGGACCAAACGCATGGAAATTTTGGCATAGGCCTTACTGGCAATTACGGTTTTGGCACCGGCGCCAATATAGCCGCCCCAGATTCCGTTGACATCCAGGGTTGGACGGATGGAGTTGCGTTCATTGGTGGTATATCCTTTTTCTCCGTAAACAGAGGCTATTTGCAGGGCACTCTGGTAGTTATCCAGGTCAAAGGGAGCCTTGGCCATTTCGGCACGCTCGGCTGTGGAGAGCTCCTCTACCTTATCGTAGAATCCCGGAATGGTAATATGGTTGTTTTCATCGTGAAGGGAGGAGATCATCTTGGTCAGCACATTGATCGGATTGGCCACTGCACCTCCATAAAGTCCAGAATGCAAGTCCCTATTGGGGCCGGTTACTTCCACTTCCACATAGCTGAGACCTCTAAGTCCCGTGGTGATGGATGGGACGTCCTTGGCGATCATTCCGGTATCTGAAATAAGGATGATGTCATTGGCAAGTTTCTCCTTGTTGTTGGCCACAAATTCCGAGAGGTTTTCACTGCCTACCTCTTCTTCCCCTTCTATCATGAATTTTACATTGCACGGTAGCTGGTTGTTCTTCACCATATATTCCAGTGCTTTTACGTGCATGTACATTTGTCCCTTATCATCGCAGGCACCTCTTGCGAAGATGGCTCCGTCTGGATGAAGTTCCGTATTTTTTATGACGGGCTCAAAAGGAGGGGAGTCCCATAGTTCAACCGGATCTGGGGGTTGTACATCATAATGTCCATAAACCAGGACCGTGGGCAAGGTGGGGTCAATTATTTTTTCACCGTACACAATGGGGTAACCCTTGGTCTCACAGATTTCCACGGTATCACAGCCCGCCTCTAAAAGGGAGTTTTTTACGGAAGCCGCTGCATCCATAACATCTTGGGAATAAGCGGGATCGGCACTGACCGATGGGATTTTTAGGAGTTGGATTAGCTCATTGATAAAGCGTTCTTTATTTTGGGCAACGTAAGCTGATATGTCTTGCATAGAATGTTTTAATAAGGCATAAAAATACAAAAAAGAACTTTTTATTGAGGAAGTATTTCATAATACAAAATTTGCTTTATATTTGCAGTCCTTTTAAAGGTGAGGTTGTCCCGATTGCTATTGGAATAATCTTAAAAGGATGTAAAAATCCGGCTTTTTTAAGGAGGTATTGAAATGCAGGCGTGGTGGAATTGGTAGACACGCTAGACTTAGGATCTAGTGCCGTGAGGTGTGAGAGTTCGAGTCTCTCCGCCTGTACTTAAAGGAAAAGCCGACTCTTGGGAGTCGGCTTTTTTATTGCGGGGTAACACATGGGTAACACATTTCTTGTTTTTTGAAAAAAGGTTTTAATACAATCCTTCCCTTTGATTAAAAATTAGTTACCACTCACCATATCTTTTGGTGAAGTTTAATTTAGGTCCATCAGAGAAAGAGGCTCCATGTTTTTATATTAAAATTATTGATAATCAATATTTTATGAAAATACGAACCGAATTACTCACCCATTTTAGTGAAGTACTTGCGTTGAGAAAGTCAATTATTCTATTTTCAATGGTTCTTCAATATTCTGTAGTCTTTTTGTAATGGAATACAGTTGTTTATTCTCAGTTTCAAGCTGTTGAATTTTTTTCTCTTGCTGAATGGTATACAACATTAATTCTTCTATTTTTTGCAATAATTTGGCATCCATTGCTCCGAGAAAAATTCCATTTTTTTCAATTTCCTTGGCACTTGGAATATCCTTTAAATGACCATATTTCTTTATATGATGCTCTACTTCTTCTAATGTAGGTAGGTGGTAGTTTTGTTCAAAAACAAAGTCCGACCACCCTATAGCTTCCACCTTAATTTCCCTTGCTCCTATTGATCCCTCTACTGCCAATTTATGGGTACCTGTAGATGTTGTCCCTATTCCAACATTGGCTGCAAATGTATTCAACCTTATATCTCCATTTCTTTTTACTATGAAAGGCATTTTATTTACAGTATTGGTATAAACGTAAAAATCCCCTTCATTTAAGCCGTAATAGGTATTGTTACTATGCGAAACCCCAAGTCTAATTTCCTAATTACTGGTAGGGGTTTCAAATCGTAATTCAGGCCATTCTTTTGAAAATACCTTTAAATATTGACGGCTTGTAATATTACCAATTCTAGCATCACCATTCACATCTAATTTTTTTGTTGGTGTAATTGTTCCAATGCCCATATTACCATTTTGCATCAATACCGTTCTGTTTTCATTTGATTGTCCATTGGGTCTAAATTCAATAAAATCATTATTTCCAAATTGTCCAATGTCCCAAAAATAGTTAGAACTACCTTTAATTCTCAAATAGGCCCAATTTGTAGGGTCCGTATTTTCTAGGTATAGATCTGCCTGGTTTCATTTTATGTGAAGGTCACTTTAAGGGTAAGAAGTACCAATACCTACATTTCCTGTGGACTCGATTTTATTTTGCCCTAAAATGGAGAATGTGACCATAAGCAGGCCCACCGTGGTAGTAAAATTGATTATTATGTTGTTTATGTTAGGCGTTTTAAGAAGAAGCAATTTTCCCTTGGGTTCAATTAAACTGAACTTTCAACGTATATGTTGAACAAGTAAGGTAGCCCTCAAAAATTCTTTATTGTTCTTGTAATCTTTTTGTTCGAAAAATTCGATATGTAATATTTCTCCGAATGTTGCTCTTTGTTCGATACTATGTACGGTTTTCAAAATATTGGAGAAACCTCCTTCCATCGTAATAGTATACGTGTTAAGTTCGGTATCATTATCAATAAAAATATGAGGCTTGTTAAAATCTATTAGTTTTAGATTATTTTGAATGATTTGAGAATTTAAAACTCTCAACAAATTATTTTCCAAAGAAGAGTTACCAACATTCATTTCTGTTAAAAGAGAATCATAATATTGTTTCTTACCGGAATACATGGAAATTTGCTTAGGTATATCTTTAAATATTTGTTCTTCTTTTGATAAGGCTCCTAATTCTTGGTGAAGCTCTATTGTGTTGGAAATTGCCAGCTTATATGAAAGAAACAACATTACAGCCAAACCTAGCCATGTGATATTGATTTTTGTTCTAGTTTTCATCCATTCTTATTTTTAATGAAAAATTAGAGGAGTTTGAGTTGTTATAATCGTAATCCATTGTCTCTACACTACTAATCCAAGTAAATTTTTCCAATTGTTCAATCCAATCAGAAAATACCTCGCCATTTGAGGCTTTACCCGACATTAGTATAACGTTGTCCTCTACTTCTATGGGCTTTGATTCTCTAACAGGCTTTATTAATGGTTGATAATTAAGTTGATCCAATAAAATGGAACTTGGAATGGTTTTTACAATTTTATCAATGTAGTAAGAGGATTTTGAATTTGAAGAAGACAACAGCGCATTTACTCTTTCTTCCTTCTTTTTAACCATAGCCCCCAATTGGATTAATTTCTCCCTGTTGGCACTATTGAATTCTGAGGTTGTCTTTAGGTTTTCTACTTTTTCAAAGTAATGATTAAAAATGATGAAATTTCCAAATAAAATTGCTAAAATGAAGATTAGCGATGATTTTAACAGTAAATTAAACCGTCGTTTTGCTCTAAATTCCATTTTTAGGAAAGCGAACGTATCTTCAAAATTAGAGCTACCATGGTTGTCTTCGGAAATAAAAGATAGTATAGCTCCAAAATTTAACACTTGTTCACTAGTGATTGTTAAGCCATTTAGGTCATAATTGATACTTTGGACCTTCTTTTCTTTTATTAAAGACGCTATAGCTCGTATAGAACCATTTTCCATAAGTATTTGATTATTATATATTTGAAAAGTTGTTTGTGGCATAAAATGAAAAATACTTTTCAGTGAGCTTATTCCCAAACTAAAACCAGCTACTTCAATTTTTAATTCCTTTATCTTATCCAACAAGACATTCACATTTTCTTTTTTGGTAATTGTAACTAAAGATTTATTGCCTAAAGACTGTGCTTGAAAATAAAAATTATCAAAGTCCAAATTAGGGAATGCATTATGGACCTTAGCTTCTAAATTAGTGTTGGTAGAGCTGTCCATCACTTTTGTAATTACATTCCCAGTATTTAAAGACAAGAGTAGGGGAGATCCTTTCTTTACGATATTAATGATTTCTTCCAGATTTGAAAATGTCTTTTGTGAACCAATCAATAGTTCGCCCTTCTTTCTAATAACTTCCAGTAAATGAAACTCAATTTGTACTTGATTATCAATGACTTCAAGCCCATAATAATGATTCCCAAGGTTTACATATGTCTTTAATTGGTCTAGTAGCACTAGTAGATAACTGTTGGTTTAATAAGTATTGTTAATTTTTGCTTGGAATCTTCCCGTTTTCTTTTACTGAATAGCCATTTAATAATTGGAATCCTCGCCAATAGAGGAACTCCACTTCCAGAATCGTTCTTGACTTTCTCCTCCAAACCTCCTAAAACCGCTAAATCTTGATCTTGCATCCGTATAATGGAACTGAATTCTCTAGAGGTAAGGCCCGGGGGAGCATCGTTTTCTATTCTCGTTCCACTAAAATCAGATTGTATTACATTGATGTCCAAGGTAACCTGGCCATTACCAGAAACGAGCGGTTTTATGCTTATTGCCAATTCTGCATCTATAGGTTGGTAATTTCTTATTTCCGAAGAAGTGGGAATCTGTGATCCAAAGAAGTTTTGGCTGGTAACAACATAATAAGTCGTCTCGCCGATAGATAGGTTAGCTCTATGTCCGTTTAAAGTAGATAATTTAGGGGTTGATCGGATTTTTAAGTTACCATTCTCTTCAAGTGCCTTTATGGTGGCAAAAAAATTAGGGACTACTTTACCTACATTAAAAGATCCAAAACCATCAAACCCACCAATAACTTTATTAACTGTTTTTGCTCCTAAAGTCAAATCCGTAGTTGGAAAAAGATCTCCTTTTGTGGTGGTTGGTTCATCTCCTAATCCCCAACTTATGCCCGTTTCCACACTGGCGGATTTCTTTACTTCAATAAGCATTACTTCTATTAGGATTACCGGAACTGGTTTATCTATTTCCTTAATGAATTTTTTAAATCGGTTAATGTTTGCAGATGGCCCACTTACTAAAAAACTGTTCAACTCATAGTCAATTTTAATGTCCAAGTCGGCTTTAACATCGTCAGGGAGAATATTGACCAAGGCTTCCGCGTTATTTTCATAAGATTCAAATGCATTGGATTGGGTAGATATTCTTCTAGAATTGTTCACGCCTTGGTTATTGCTAAATCCCTGATTATTTTGAAACCCATCTTGACCTCCACCACCACCAAGATAATTGACATTCCCAGAGACCGTTCTCCCAGCAGACCTATTACCTCCTCTGTATGGTGTCGGATCACCCAATAATTCTATGGATCGATGCATCATTTGAACCACTTCTAGCTTACGAACACTTAATTGATCCGTAGTTCCGAAAAAGTAGATGTCATTCTCCTTTTTAAAACTGAAGTTTGAATTTCCCATTTCAGCAATTAGATTGCCTTGACCCACATTCTGGTTTGGAACTCTATTTTGGTTGAAATTATTGGTAGGATCGGGGCCATTAATCATATCACTGCCTTTAGTCTGTCCCTCAAACATTCGTTCCAGTAGGGTGTCATAGTATATTTGGGTAGCCTTAAAGCTGATTGTTCCGGCTTCTTCCAAAGGAGTTGCAACGTAATAGTCCAATTTTAGATCAAAGCTTAAATTATTGATGACCTCGGCTATAGGTGCATTTTCAAAATCTACGTTTAGCATCCGCCTTGTGGTATCTAAGACCTGATAAAAAATAGAATTACCCTTAGGAATCCTTTGTGGTCTATTTTGTGGTGTACCCTCAGGGTTATTGTTTAATTGGTAGTTTGAATTGAATAAATAAAAGCCATCCCGAGATTTTGAGTACGTTAAGCCATTGGTCTCAGCTAATTTTTCCATGGCAGTATCAAATGGAACCTTGTTCAGATACAAGGTTAGAGCAGTATTTTCCATGCCACTGTTGTATAACAAGTTTCTATCGCTGATATCCATAACTTTTCTAAAAACACTCTCTAAAGGATCATTTTTAAGATCCATTGATATTAGGTTGTTTAGGGGATCAAAATTGATAAGAATTTCTTTTTCCTTAGGTTCTGCCTTGGGTGGATTGTATTGAACAATGGAAAGGATATTGCCTGTAAACTTTATATCCAAATCGTATTGTTTGCAAAGAAACACCAATAAGTCGGCTACTGTTACGTTCGAAAAATTATTCACAATGGTAATGTTCTGAAGGCCTGGGTCTACGTTAATGTTTACTTGGTGCACTCTAGAAACAGCAATAAGAAAATTAGATAAGGTAACATTGGTCACATTAATATCAAGTTTTAAACTTTCAGTTAGCCCAGCATTGTCAACAGCTAGTAGTTCCAAGTTATTCTTGATATTTGCAATTCTTTGGTTTTCCTGACCCGAAGCAACAAGGGTCAAAAGGAAACACAATAAAACTAGGTATTTCTTCATTGGTTAATTGGATAATAGGGCATAGACTTCATCAATTGAGGTTACCCCTTCTTTGATCATCTGTACTGCATTCTTTTTTAAGGTGATTATATTATTTTGATTAAGGTATTCGTCAATCTCTAAGGTATTGTTTTTAATGTGATAAATTAACTCTTTAGTGATGGGCACAATCTCATATATAGCCTTTCTTCCTTTATACCCTGTATGGTGGCAATGAGGACAGCCCTTGGGAATATAGTGATGTCCAAAGTCATTATTTGCCAAAAGAAATTCTTCAGGGAATAACTCAGTGCTTATGTCATCCTTACATTTGCAATGATCGCATAATTTTCTTACCAACCGTTGGGCTACACTAATATTCAATGTACTGGCTATTAAAAATGAAGGAATGCCCATATCTATTAAACGAGATATAGTCGCCCATGCAGAGTTGGTATGTATGGTGGAGAGGACTAGGTGTCCTGTCAAAGCAGCTCTGATTGCCATATTAGCTGTTTTTACATCCCTTATTTCGCCCACCATAATAATGTCGGGATCCTGTCTCAAAAATGTTCGAAGTGCACTCGCAAAATCAAGTCCAATAGACTCCTTTAATTGCACTTGGTTAACTCCAGATAGGGTGTATTCTATTGGGTCTTCAATAGTGAGTATATTGGTATTTGGTTCATTCAAAAGTTTTAGTGTTGCATACAATGTGGTTGTTTTTCCTGAGCCGGTAGGCCCTGAAATCAGCACCATTCCATTTGGCTTCTTAATGGATTCCCTGAAGGTCTTCAGCTCTTTTTTACTAAAGCCCAATTCCATAATATCTATGGATTCCGTATCCTTACTAAGAATTCTTAAAACAACTTTTTCGCCAAATAGAGTGGGAAGGGACGAAACTCGTATATCAAATTCGTCAAAGGAAGATTTTACACTTATTCTTCCATCTTGGGGCAGGCGTTTTTCAGAGATGTCAAGATTTGCCCTTATTTTAATTTTATTGATGATCGTAGGGTATTCGTTCAAAGGAATAATAAATTGTTCCACCAATTTTCCGTCCAACCTAAAACGGACCCTACATTCAGCTTCATATGGCTCAAAGTGAATGTCGCTACTACCTACATCTTTCGCTGTTACCAATATTTTTTCAAGAAAATCGGGAGTGTATCTCAGACTACTTTTTTCCTTGTTGTAATTTTGTTGTTGTCTGTAATTTGCGGTGAGATAATTTTGTAATTCTTCGGTGGCAGAGAATTCTAAGCGTATAGGAATATCCAAAATGATACAAAGCTCAGACTGTAATGCGTCAGTAACAATCTGATCAGTTTTAAAAAGCAAGGTGCCATCGGATAAATCAATGGGTACGATCCGATAATGAAAGGCCTGTTCCGGACTAATTTTTTGGGCAAGATGTGTTGGAATCCTATAATTATCGGTTAACATATCAATTTAAATATAATGATGGGGTTGACTTAAAAAAACTAATAGCAAAAACACAAATAAGAAAAAGACCCATTAAGCCAGCTAAAGGCACGGTATTTTGCTTTAAAGATTTTTTGATTCCTAAATATACCAGCAATGAAAATAGAACAGAAGTACTAAAAATAACTACAAATGTTATAGTGGGAAAACCAAAACCTATGGCATAAAAAAAAAGGAGGTCTCCTAGCCCAAAACTATGATTGAGGAAAACTACTTTTCTTATGAGTTTTGTGTATAAATACAATAGCAATAAAATAAGGCTGGTCAATAGAAAATTGATTGTGATATAAATTATAAATAGGGGCGTTTCAACATATAAATAGTGCATAATGCCAATTGAAATACCAAGGATTGGGAACAAAAACCAAAACACGGTCCTTTCTTTAAAGTCCTGGTAACAAATAAGAGCACAAGATGCAATAGAAAGTAATTGTAGTAATGGAATCAATCCTTTATTATTTGTTTAGGGTTACCTTCTTCATCAATTTCCCAGACGTTGAGTACACCATCTCCATCAAAATCTGTTATAGCCTCTGCCCTAGCTTTGAAAGTTGCGTTATCCGCACTTATAATCTGGTATATGTAGTTTGAAGTTCCATTCTCCTTAACAGTTTTAGGTGCTTCGAAATCCAGTTCATTTACATCCACACTGTACTTACTGTTCATATATCTGTATGTGGTTTGTGCATTGTACAATGCTTTAAGCTGAATCTGGGCCTCCACACTTTTAGCCTTTGTTATTAAAGGCATTAAATTGGGCAATGCTAATAAAAGTAATATTCCTATAATGGCGAGTACAATCAACATTTCCTGTAGGTTAATGGCGGGGACTCTTTTTAAATAATTCATAGACAAAAATTATAATTAGCATAAGGCATAATTTATGAACAAGGGTTACTACCAAATTATTCTACAAAAAAAGATCCTTAAAATTTAAAAATCCAATATACATAAATATAGTTTCAAAAAGCTAAAACTTGTTAAAAAAACATAGAATATAACCTCACTATTTTTTTTCAAGAAACGTTGCGTATTGAATTTAATACATATATGATAAATGGATTTTAGGATTTTAATCAAAAATAAATATCAGAAAATACTTAATAAATTTTGTACTTAAATACATCATAAATAGAAGGAAAAATATGGATAAAGTGATTTTTTTTAAAAAAACACATAGAAAATAATAGATAAATAAAACATAATTTTTATTTTTCGCACTCAAAACGTCATTTTGTTATGAAAAATTTAATAAATATGTTATGAAATTATAAAAAATTGAATACTTCTAATCTATTGTGTTTTAGTGTTTTAAGAAGAGTATTGTCTCTAAAATTGAAACTAATTTATAATTGATTTCTTATGAGTAATAAACGAAACAAAATTTAAAACCGATTTAATCAGCTTCCTTAGATAAAAAAATCACGACAAATTTCTGTAATGAAAATAAAAAAATACGATTCATGAAATTGAATATTAGTGTCATTATTTTTCTCTTGATTATTTTAAACGGTACTGCCCAAGAGTATCCTGTTCTTCAGTCCAGTAATAAAATTAATAATAGTCCTTGGTATGGATTAGGACTTAGTAATTTAAACCTGCCTAGTGCTGGGGCAAACGCTGTTCAGGTTGCTGGCTATTATGGATTGATTTTTAAGACCAAATTTGGGAGTTTAAACATTCATGAAAATGGAAAGATTGGAATAGGAACTACAAATCCTAAGGCTAATTTACACGTTGAGGGTAGAACGGCAGTAGGGTTGAATGGTGTTTTAAATTTGGACTGGACACATGAGGCTAATTGGGGTGGGAGTTCTAATAAATGGGCTGGTTACATTGGTTTTAATGCCTCTAGAAATAGTGATGATGCAAAAGATTATTATTCTGGTTCCAATCGATATACTAGTAAAGGTGTTTTAGAAGGCTCCAATTATGGTTTTCGATGGTTATATAGAAACCATGAGGGCTATGACTCAGATGGACAACATGTACTTAGCGAGTTCATGCGTTTAACCAATAATGGTGATTTGGGAATAGGCACTGCTTCACCAGATTCCAGACTTACCGTAAAAGGTATAATCCACGCGGAAGAGGTTAAAGTTGATCTTTCTGTTCCTGTACCTGATTATGTTTTTAAAGAAGGATATGATCTAATGTCTTTGGAAGAAATCCAAAAGTTTATCCATCAATATGGACACTTACCAAAAATCCCCTCGGCAAAAGAAATGGAAGGCAACGGGGTTGAGCTTGGGGTGATGAATATGAGATTGTTAGAGAAGATAGAGGAGTTAACCTTGCATATAATAGAGCAGGAAAAGAGGATAAAAAAACTAGAAGATGAGAAATAGTTTAGCATTTTTAGTAATTGGTCTATTTTCCATTTGCTTGAATGCACAGGCAATAGTGGCAAACCCTCAGAATGGTGGGGGGGAAGGTGGAGAACTCATATTAATGAACGGTAATTCAACGTATAACCAATGGAATATTGATAATTATTATGGCAGTCTACGTTTTTTTCATAGTGGCACGGTCTTTTCCAATTTTAGCCCTAGTGGAGACTTAAGTCTTGCAAAAAACTTAATCATTAATGGAAATCTTGGATTAGGGACTGGCGTGCCCACACATCGGCTTGATGTTATTGGTGGTGTTAAAGCCGATTATTTGTCACTTAGTAATGAAAATACGATACGTAAATCAGGATTTGGGTTTGGAATTCATTCCGAAAGGGGATTCCTGTTCCGTCAATCTTGGACCGCTGATATAGGAGATTACGTGGAGATAAATAATTTAAATGCAGTAGGAGGAGGCACTAGAGCAGATTATGTGTTGAGAATAAGTGGGAGAGATGGTTTTCAATTTATGCCAAGAAATATAGAGGCAATGAGAATAACAAAAGACGGTGACATAGGAATAGGAACTAGTTCACCAGACTCAAAATTGACCGTAAAAGGAAATATCCACGCAGAAGAGATTAAAGTTGACCTTTCTGTTCCTGCCCCTGATTACGTTTTTAAAGAAGGATATGATTTAATGTCCTTAAAGGAAACTCAGAAATTCATAAAAATTAATGGGCACTTGCCTAAAATTCCTTCTGCAAAAGAAATGGAAGAAAATGGGGTAGAACTTGGGGTAATGAATATGAAGTTGTTAGAGAAGATTGAGGAGTTAGTTCTGTACACATTGGAGCAATATAAAGAAATTGAGTTTCTCAAAAAGCAACTTAAAAAAATAGATGAACTGGATATAAAGTTAAATATTTTATTAGAAAATAATGAAAAGTAAGTATTTAAGTTTTAGCCTTTGTCTATTTGTTTTTTACTTAGGTTATTCGACGGATTATGATTGGAACGTTTATAATACAGGTTCCAATCCAGGTGAAAGAATAGTCGCAGTTATTGATGCAGGAACTTTAGGTAATTATGATGGAGTTGGGATTACTGGAGAAGTAATAGATCATAATGGAAATTGGGGATATAATTATCCAAGGGAAGTTAAATTTACTGCATTTATAAAATTTTCAAGTGGCTTATCCTATGGTATTATTCAAGATGAAGTTACCAAATACATAACATTAAGACTTCGAAAAATATCCAATTCCAAATTTCATCTTACTGCCAACATGCCCTTCAGTCATACAGCGGCAAGTGTAATCTTCAATAAAGGAATTGGATCCGCTACTGTTACTATGGGTGATCCAAATATTAATGATTCCCAAGGAGACTTGGTACTATCTGAACCCAGTTACAAAACCTTGTTTTCGCAGGATTTTGGAAAAGGAAATATAGGAATAGGCACTACTGCACCAGATTCCAAACTTACAGTGAAAGGGAACATCCATGCAGAGGAGGTTAAGGTTGACCTTTCTGTTCCTGGTCCAGATTATGTATTCAAAGAGGACTACCATCTTAGATCGTTAGGGGAAACCCAAAAGTTCATCAACGAGCATAGGCATTTGCCAAATATTCCATCTGCCAAGGAAATGGAAGAAAATGGGATAGAACTCGGGGTGATGAACATGAAGTTGTTGGAGAAAATAGAAGAGTTAATGTTGTATACAATTCAACAGCAAAAATTAATAGAAGAACAAGCGAAAGAAATAGAAATATTAAAAACGTTAGAGAATAGAATTCAATTCCTTGAAAAAAAGCAAAAAAAAACAAATTACTAGAATGAAAAAAAGCCTTTTTATATGTCTGTTGTTTGTAATATCCAATAATATATATGCTCAGTATGCCTATGATGGTTCTAGTCAACATGTATTTACAACCAATCATGGTACTATTGAAATTGGACCATTTAATACGTCGTGGGCACATATTTATACCGATAGACCAAAAATTATTTTTAATAAGGATGTGTATACCACAACTAACGCTTTCTCTTCTTATGATAATGATTTGGTGCTAAAGACGAAAAGTACGGAACGGTTCCGTATAAATGATGATAGTGGTAATGTGGGTATCGGAAAAACGAATCCCTCTCAAAAACTTGATGTTAATGGAGGTATACAATCACATAGTTTTGTTTTAGAAGATCCTGTGTTAGGATCTAATTCAGATTTTACTGCATTGTACAGAGAAGACGTAGGAAGCGATAATGCAATTGTAAAACTAAGAATTGGTGATGATGCATTAGGAGGTTTTAATGTAGGATATAAATATTGGAGTACAGGTGAATGGGTTTCTACTTTTTTTGTCAATAATTATGGTAAAGTTGGGATAGGTACTACCTCACCGGACTCCAAACTTACCGTCAAAGGGAACATCCATGCAGAAGAGGTTAAGGTTGATCTTTCTGTTCCAGGTCCAGATTATGTATTTAAAGAAGGATATGATCTTATGTCATTAGGAGAAACCCAAAAATTCATCAAAAAACATGGGCATTTACCAAATATTCCTTCCGCCAAGGAAATGGAAGAAAATGGGTTAGAACTAGGGATTATGAATATGAAGTTATTAGAGAAGATTGAAGAATTAATGTTATATGTAATTGATTTAAAAGCTGAAAATCTGGAATTTAAAAAGGAAATAGAACAACTTAAAACGATTTTTATTAAAAAAAACAGGTAAATGAGTAAAGTAAAATTAACAATTTTAGTTGCATTAATAACTTTAGGTTCTTTTGCCCAAACGAGCCTTTATGTAAGAGGTACTTCTTATAATTATTCTCAAAACCGAATTGTAAAACTAGACAATGTACCCATTGTCAATTCAGGGGGAAGAGGGCTTAGTTTAACAATTATTGATGCATTTACACATCAACATCTTTCTTCTACCAATTATGATACATATGGTAATACTTCAGCATCAGATAATTTGGCAATAGCTCTTAATAATTTAAAAAGAGGACAAATAGGCATTCTTACATCTTATGATGCTTGGGAAAATGCTGTTACTAACAACCTTAAAATAGCAGCAAGACGTTTAGGTTTATTTAAATTAGGTGGAGGACTAGCCTCAGGATCCCGACGCTCATATGCTGCAATTTTCAGGGGCTCAGGAACCAATATTAATAATAGCACCCCTAATCATATTGCTTATGAGATAATGCAATCTAATAATTCAGAATCTGAGTACGCTGTTATAGCCACTTGGCTTATAGACGACGCTTTTATAGGAAATAACATAACCAATGCCTTAGTGACAGGTGATGGTAACACTATTGGGGCTGCTTTATTAGTGGATCATCTAGGAAATGTTGGGATAGGGACAAATAGCCCAGATGCCAAACTCACTGTAAAAGGGAACATTCATACGAGTGAGGTTAAAGTAGATCTTTCTGTTCCTGGTCCTGATTATGTTTTCAAAGAGGATTACAATTTAAGGTCTTTGGAAGAAACTCAAAAATACATCAAAGAAAACGGGCATTTACCAAACGTACCCTCTGCTAAGGAAATGGAGGAGAATGGGGTAGATCTTGGTATGATGAACATGAAATTGTTGGAGAAAATCGAGGAGTTGACGCTTTATATTATTGATATAAAAAACAATTATCAAAGCAGCATAGATAATTTACAGAAACAAATTAATGTATTAAAGAATGAGAAATAATAAGGTTAATTTATTTTTAAGTATTTACATATTAATTGGCTTACTAAATCTTTATGCCCAAACTGATTTACCTAAGATTATTCCATTAAGCCCAAACGCATCTTCAATTGCCAAATATGGTGAAATACCAGTAAGTAATTTTACAGGCATCCCCAATATTGAAATCCCTCTTTACACTATTAATTCAGGTGAGCTTAACCTTCCAATTTCGTTAAGTTATCATGCAGGAGGGAATAAGGTAGAAAGTATTTCCTCCTGGGTAGGATTAGGATGGTCTTTAAGTTCAATACCATCAATTTCAAGAAGTGTACGCGGGATTCCTGATGAAGATGGTGGAGGTTATTTTTACAAATATAGTGGTAAGACTATTCAAGATATTGCTGAATTAGATCCAAATAATAATTTATGGAATACCTTTAGGTATGATCTTTACAATGGTTTGGCAGATTCTGAACCAGATATTTTTTATTATAATCTTCCAAATGAAAGCGGTAAGTTTTTCTTTGACCAAGAATCAACAATATTTAATACATATCCCAAATCCAATATAAAAATTCTAAAAGTGGGTGAAAATTTTAGAATTACAACAAAGGATGGTTTGGAATATATTTTAGATAAAATCGAAACAACCCAGGCGAATAACGATTTGCCTATAAAAAGTACTTGGTATGCTTCAAAAATGATATCACCCACTAAAATGGATACTGTACATTTTAATTATAGAGAGGAGAGTCATACAACCAAAACAAGAAATGTCGTAACAAAATATCATTATTTAAGCGGTGTAAATGCAGGATTACCAAATAATAATAATAGTATTCTTACGATAAATGTCACTAAAGCTAAGGTACTTGAATCAATCATTTTTAAAAATGGACAAATAGTATTCAATAAGCAAAACCAAGAACGTGAGGACCTTCAGGGCGGATATAACTTAGATAACATTTCTATCTACAATAACGCTGGGCTTATTCGTAAATTTGATTTTGTAACTAGATATATTACAGGAAATGGTGGTGCAGGGTCTGGGACTCCTTGCTATAACGCAGATAGTTACAGTAAAAAATGGATGTTTTTAGATAGAATTAGGCAAGTCGCCCCAAATACAAATGAAGTATTGGAGCATCAATTCGCTTATAATGAAGTTTACAGTCCTCCTTGTAGATTTAGTGCAGCTCAAGATTATTGGGGGTTTTACAACGGTAAAAATTCCAATGAAAGTTTAACCCCTACCTATTATTTGCCAAATACAAGCCCACCTGTCCGTATACAAGCGGCGGACAGAGGCATTGACCCAACTAAATCAAAATTTGGTATTTTGAAGACGATAACTTATCCCACGAAAGGTTATTCAGAATTCGACTTTGAAAACAATAGCGCGTATACCGATGAAATCCAAGTTCAATATGATACAAATCAAAAAATACTATCCGGAGAAGAGTTTATAGAGTTTGGTCAATCTATTCCTGAATCCAACTCTTTTGAAGTGACATTTACAATCAATAATCCACCTGATTTATTTTTGAACAATAACAATTCGGAAGGCGGATCAAATACACGATTTATTATAGAATTTCCAGGATGTAATATAAGCCAAAATGCAAGCAATTGTGCTCGGTTTACAGTAAAGGGAATAACTAATTCTATCCCAACCACAGATATATACGATTCAAATTATGATCCACCATATGATAGGTCATTATTTTTACCAAATGGTACTTATCAAATGAAGGCTAGTTTTAATCAATCACCTCCAAACTACCAAGATTTTATATTTATTGCAGAGTGGGATATTATTAAAAATACCCAAGCTGAAAATAAGTATGTTGGTGGGCTACGAATAAATGAGATAAGGAATTACCCCAATTCATCAGCTCTGCCAATGGTAAAAAAATACAAGTATACTACCGACTACACCTCTACGAGATCCTCTGGTGATATTTTTAGCGTCCCAAATTTTAGTCATTCGGACGGAATTATTTATTATAGTGGACAATCTAATGGTGGTGAGACAGCTACTTATCTTTTAAGAGTGAGATCTACCAGTAATATCCAACAAGTTACACATTCTGGCTCATCAGTTGGTTACAAAAAAGTTTTTGAGGAAACGACTGATGCCAATCAAACAGGTTATATTGAGTATTCATTCTCTCACTCAAGGGATATTTCCGCTGGAGGCTTCCCTTATCCACCGGAAAAAAGTAGAGAAGTTTATCGCGGGCTTCCAATTGAAAAAAAATTATACAAAAAATCTGGAAATGTATTTAACATGGTTCAGAAAAACTCTTGGGAGTATTCCGACGTTCCTTTTGTATTTAGTGGAAAATCTAAGTATTCACTTGGTATGAAGTGGGGCAACGACATTCTATTTAATAATCAATCTGGTGCAAATGCACAAGCTCAAGTAGTGGACTTTTATACCGTTGATGTTGGTTGGAATGATTTGGTCCGTGAGATTAATACCACATATCACGGGAATGATTCGATACAAAAAGTAACTAATTATTATTATAACAATGCCGACCATTTACTGAAAAGTAGAATGGACGTGAGTGATAGTAGAGGTAAATTATTGATTACAGATTATAAGTACCCCCAAGACATACCTAATCCAAGTGTTGCTATCTCTGGATTGATAACTCAAAATAGAATAGCCGAAGTCATAGAAACAAAAAGTTATTATGACAATAACAACAACGGTGTTTTGGATTTAAATGAATTATTATCCAACCAGCAAAATGATTTTAAAGTATGGGACTCCAATTTGATTTCAATAGAATCGTTAAAGACATCGAAAGGAAACAGTCCATTAGAGCCAAGAATAGTTTATCACGCCTATGATGAGCGAGGAAACCCATTAGAGGTTTCAAAAGCAGAAGGTCCTTCTACATGTTATATTTGGGGTTATAATAAACAATATCCTGTAGCAAAAATAGAGAATGCCAGATACACTCAAATTGAAGCATTACCAGGTTTTGGCCAGAATTTTTCGTTAGGAACTGGCACCTTGAATTCCACTCAATTACAAACCCTTCGCAGTCATTCATCTATGCTAGGTTCAATGGTCACTACGTATACCTATAATCCTGGTGTTGGCATCACCAGTATTACTGATACAAAAGGTTTAAAAGTTACCTATGAATATGATGACTTTAATCGATTAAAAGCTGTAAAGGATGCAAACGGTAATTTATTGTCAGAAAATCAATATAAATACAAAAACCAATAGATCATGATGAGATTAAAGTATACATTTTTGTTTTTATTGGCCACTAGTTTTTCTTTCGCACAGATCATCAAACCAGATGCAGGACAATCTACCTATATAGTAACGGGAACCGAAGCATTATCATCTGGGAAAAGCATTGTTTTAAAACCTGGTTCTTGGATCAAAAGAGGGGCTAATTTTACTGCTAAGGTCACCGAAATTACCACGGCTAATGATGCCTATACGTCTTTTACACTTAGTAGTAATGAAAATTATGTCCTTAACAGAAGTTTCCAATCTCCCATGGGTAATTTTAACCCCAGCATAACAAAAGAGGGGGACGTTATTGAATCTGTCACCTATTTCGATGGTTTGGGAAGACCAAAGCAAAGTGTTGGTATCAAAGCATCTCCCAGCAAAAAGGACATAATCACACATATGTCCTATGATGAATACGGTCGTATGCCAAAGGACTACCTGCCATATGAAGCAGCAGGTGCATTGAGTACTTTTCGTACGGACGCATCGTCTGCTACCAATTCCTATTACCAGACATTTTACAGCAGTGATCTGAACAATAGCTATCTGAATCCTTTCTCAGAAAAGGAATTTGAGCCTTCCCCCTTAAATAGAGTTACCAAACAGGCAGCACCGGGATATGATTGGCGCTTAGGTGGTGGCCACGAGATCAAGCTAGATTATTATGCGAATAATGCCAATGAGGTCCGCTTTTTTAAGGTGACTTTTTCCGGAGGGAACTCCCAAAGTCCTATCCTCACAGGTGGGAGCACATACTACCCAGTGGGAGAACTATACAAGAATTTAGTAAGAGACGAAAACCAAGTAGGGGGCACTAACACTCATGTAACGGAGGAATACACCGACAAGAACGGTAGAGTGGTGCTAAAACGGATCAAACATCCCTATAGTGGCACCACATATGACACCTATTACGTATATGATGATTTTGGTAACCTCACGTATGTATTGACACCAAAGGTAACCACGGACAATGTAAGTGCTAATGAGCTTAACGAACTTTGTTACCAATATAAATACGACGAGCGAAATAGACTCATTGAAAAAAAGATACCTGGAAAGGGTTGGGAATATATCGTTTATAACAAATTAGACCAGCCCATACTTACCAAAGATCCGAATTTAGGTGAGCAGGGTAAATGGCTATTCACCAAATATGATGCTTTTGGTAGGGTGGCCTATACGGGATTGGCGAACATACCGGGAAGCACCACAAGGACTTCACTCCAAACAGCGGCCAATGGAGTAGCAATATCTTGGGTAACTCAATCTAATACAGCTACAAACACAGGAGGTACAGCAATCTATTATAACAATGGAGGTTATCCTACAAGCAATATTTCCGAGATCCATACGGTGAACTATTATGACACCTATTTGGATACAGATGGTCTTAACGTACCATCATCAGTGCTAAATCAGACTAAAGCATCCAATACCAAAGGTCTAGCCACAGTGAGTAAGGTAAGGGTGTTGACCACCAATCAATGGATCACTACCATTACAGGATATGACAGTAAGGGAAGAGCAATATATTCGGCCAGCAAGAACGGCTATTTGGGGACTACGGATATAGTGGAAACAGAACTAGATTTTGGTGGGAAAATAAAAAGATCCATCACCAACCATGTTAAGGGGAATAACTCCTCTATAGTCACGGAGGATAACTTTTTGTATGACCATCATGGAAGGATTTTGCTACAAAAGCAAAAGATCAACGGACAGGCAGAGGTGACCTTAGTGGAGAATAGTTATGATAAGCTGGGCCAATTGATTCAGAAAAAAGTGGGGGGTAACCTGCAGACGGTCGACTTTGCATACAATATCCGCGGTTGGCTAAAGCAGATCAATAATCCGTCAAATTTGGGTACCGATCTTTTTGGGTTTAAAATAAATTATAATTCTACGGAATTGGGCGGAACATCTTTATACAATGGAAACATTAGCGAGACCATCTGGAAGACAAAGAACGACGAAACGTCCAGTCAACCATGGACACAAAGGGCCTATAGTTATAAATATGATGGTCTGAACAGAATACTTGGGGCGGATTATAAAATTAGAAGTAGTTCAGGGTCATTCGGCATTCTTGGAGATAACTACTTTACACTTTCCAATATAAGCTATGATAAGAACGGGAATATTATTAGTTTACAAAGAAAAGGCGCCAGTGGTCTTATAGATAACCTAGCCTATAGTTATCATGATTCAGAAATAAGCAACAGATTAAAAAAAGTTACTGATTTATCTAATAACATAGAAGGGTTTAGTGATGGAACCAATGCAACTGTTGAGTATACTTATGACCAAAATGGCAACATGGTGAAGGACTTGAATAAAAGTATTGGCACAACCACTACAAATGGCATAACGTACAATCATCTCAACTTACCGGTCAAAATTGTTAATTCTAAATTATATGGTACAATTAACTATATTTATGATGCGATGGGAAATAAGCTTGAAAAATATGTTGTAGGTGCAGGTATAGCTCCAACCACTACATTATATGCGGGTAATTATGTCTATGAGAACAACACTTTACAGTTCTTCAGCCACGCCGAAGGGTACGTTGAACCCGATGGAAGTGGTGGCTATGATTATATCTACCAGTACAAGGATCATTTGGGGAATGTTCGATTAAGCTATGAAGATGCCAATGACAATGGGAGTATTGCCACTTCCGAGATACGGGAGGAGAACAACTATTACCCCTTCGGGCTGCAGCACAAAGGGTACAATAATGTGGTCAACGGTACGGAAAATAACTATCAGACATACCAAGGTCAAGAACTTGAAGAAGAGCTAGGAAAAAATACATTGGCTTTTCAATGGAGAGACTATGACCCAGCAATCGCAAGGTTCAATAAAATTGATAGGTTTGCAGAGAAGTATGTAAGCCACTCGCCTTATGCTTTCACTAAGAATAATCCTATTGCTTTTAGAGAAATAAAAGGAGATAGTATTTCTGCAGGAAGTCAAGCAGAATTTAATGCTCAACGGACAAACGTTCAAAATAAACAGAATGACCTTACTGCACGTAGAGACCGATTAGTTGAAAGAGGTGCATCTCAAAGTAGAATTGATAAATTAAATACTAGAATTGATGGCATTGGAGAAACTCTAACTAACTTAGGTAACTTAGAATCGAGTTCGCAATTTTATAGATTAGATTCAGGAGCAGGAGAAGTTGGAGGTACAACATATGACCCTGCAACTGGAGAAGTGGTTATTGCATATGGGAGTACCGCTAATTTTGTTCACGAAAGTACTCACGCAGGACAGTTTGAATCTGGAAATATAGCATTTGATAGTGGCACAGGTAATACTTACGCTCAAGATTTAGGAGATGAATCTGCTTCATATAGAGCCCAATATGCTTATGACCCAAGTTCAGTCTCTGGATTAAGCTCAACTTCTAGAGTACGTTCATTAGGAGATATTACCAATGCTTGGGTTCAAGGAATAAGGACATCTACTGGTGCAAATATTTATGGTGTAGGTGGAGCTTCGAATACAGGTATAACACCATTAAATGTAAATTCAACAAGAGCTGATTTAATTAGAGCATATCCTAGTAATGCTGGTGCATTAGGCGGACTACCTGCTGATTGGACATTTCGTTCTTTACCAACAATTTATTTAAAAGAATAATGATTAGAAATATAATTTATATAGTAATAATATCTTCAATTTTTAGTTGTAAGGCTTTAAAAAACGAACAATCTATCTATGGGGAATATTATAAAAAAGGAAAAGATTTTGAGTATTCATTATCGTTAAATGCAGACAGTACATTTTCTTTAAAGACAAAGTATCAAGATGCAAATCCAATGTGTACAGGGCAATGGCAAAAAATGAATAGTAGTGAAATCCAATTAAAATGTGATGTAACAAAAGACCCAACAGAAATGCTATCAAGTGGCTATATGAATGAAAGAGAACATAAGATAGAATTTATTAGCAGAGATAAAATAAAGTTTAAAAATGTAATTCTAAAAAGAATAGAAACCCCATTAATACACGAATCTGTGCATAGCAAAAATAAAATCTAAATTAACAAAACCACCTTTAACGAGGTGGTTTTTTAGTTTATAGAATAGATTGAATTTTACGTTTAGCAATAAAAGCATCAATAACAGAAAAGATATGTTGTTTATCTTCTTCCTCAAATTTAGACACTTCTAAAATACGTTCACGAGTATTTTTGTCCATCTGCACATCAGCTTTACCAGTAAGATAATCAAGGCTTACATCAAGTATATCAGAAATTTTACGAGCAATCTCAATAGATGGCATCATATCGCCACGTTCATAACGACCTATAATCGGTCCAGAAGTGCCAATCAATTTAGCTAGCTCTTCCCGAGACAAATCTTTTGATATGTAATGTTTATTTTTTAGGTTCAGAAAATAAAACATCATAAATACGATTAAAATAATTACAATCCATTATTTAAAATGAGCAATTGATCCTTTTTTTGACCTTTATTTTTCCGAAAATCTTAGATTCATTACTATTGAATTTTACATCTAAACTAACTCAATAGGATAAGCGCCTAAACTATCTTAAGGTAAAATCTTACATTTATTAGGAAATTAAAACAAGATCCATAAATTATTTTAATAACATGTAAATCAATATGTTGCGATATTATATTTTCATCATAATGTATGAACAAAGGGTTGTGATACAAACTTTTCGATGAAATACATAGAATATAGTAGTTATTTTAAAAATATTATATCTATTTTAACAATCGAAAAGAATCGCTGTTTTTATAAGTATGTACAATTTCAACAATCCTCTTTTAAATTCTTATTCACAAAACAGTGATACCTCACCAAGTACAGAGATCTTTTTTAGTCTACATCGTTTCAACAATATTTTCATTGCAATATCCTTTTTTGGTATTAGCTTTTTTTTAGTGGTAAAAGATTATCATAAAAAGTGTCAACAACTCCTTAGTCTTTCTAATTAATTATGAAACTAATCTTCAACATATTTGTCCTGTTGGCTACTGCTTTTGCTTGGTCCCAAAGTACTGTAAATCCTAATACGGGCAATGCCTATTTGTTATTTGGGCCAAACTCTAGTTGGGGACAATACTTCCAAGTTGGGGGTAATGGTAGGGTTACCCCCAATGCAGGTATTTTTGCTACCAATGGCAATCTTCATCTAGATTCAAAAGATGGTGCATTTAGTACCTATGTTAATTATTATAGCAAGGGAAATACAATTTTAAATGGACAAGGGGGCAATGTTGGGATTGGAACTACAGGTCCAGGTGCCAAATTGGAAGTAAAAAGTTCTAACGGTTTACGGACCCTGTTAAATATGAACGAACAGTCCGCTATATCCTTTTTGCCAAATAATGGTAATTCCTACTTTCATATAAGCCATGGTCTTAATAATGATTTGGTCATATCGCAAGGGGGTATAGTTGGAGGAGGTAATTTGATGGTTATTAAAAACATGGGAAATATTGGCATTGGGACTAATTCTCCGGATTCCAAACTCACCGTAAAAGGAAAAATCCACGTAGAAGAAGTGAAAGTAGACCTTTCAGTTCCTGGTCCTGACTATGTGTTTAAGGATGATTACGAACTAAGATCCTTGGAAGAAATCCAAAAATTTATAAAGGAAAATGGCCACTTGCCCAATATACCTTCTGCTAAGGAAATGGAAGAAAATGGGGTGGAACTTGGGGTGATGAATATGAAATTATTGGAGAAAATAGAGGAATTAACCTTATACATCATTTCACTGGAAAAAAAGCAAGAAGAGTTCGCTTTACAAAAAGAACTTGATCGTAAAACTATTGATGATTTAAAAGAAACCCTTCATAAAAGGTTGAAAAAAATTGAAACAAAATTGAATCTGAATTAACTATGAAGTATTTCAACTGTTTGATTTTTTTAATGTTTTGCAGTGCTGCTTTTTCGCAGTCTCCTTCTTATGCTTTAGGGGCTAATAGTAGTTATTTTGATTTTAAAAAAACTCTCGTCTCCAATGATTTTAAAAATGCTTCACAGCTTAAAATTGGAACGTATTTGACCTTGGGGAATTTTGGATTTACCAATAGCAGTTGGATAGGGAGTAATGCAACTTTGGATTATTCGAGCTATGGGGGTGTTGGATCATTAGGTGATAAAAACATGTTCATCCCTGCGTGGAATCCTGGAACAGCTTTAGTAATGCAGCTAGATTTTGTAGATGGCACATTTAAAGGCTTCAACCACCAATGGAACGGCTCTTCGGAGCGATTTGACTTTTTGGATTTCGATCAAATATGGCAGATTGGTTCAGGGACTACTTATTTTCTTTCTAACGTTGGTATAGGAACTACTTCACCTGATTCAAAACTTACTGTCAAAGGAAAAATCCACGCAGAAGAAGTGAAAGTAGATCTTTCAGTTCCTGGTCCTGACTATGTGTTTAAGGCTGACTATGAACTTATGTCCTTGGAAGAAATTCAAAAATTTATAAAAGAAAATGGCCACTTGCCCAATATTCCTTCCGCCAAGGAAATGGAAGAAGATGGCATAGAGCTGGGTATTATGAATTTGAGATTATTAGAGAAGATAGAGGAATTGACGCTTTATGCCTTAAAGCAGAATTCTGAAATTAAATCTTTAAATAATGAAATAACAATATTGAAGGATGCCTCTGAAGAAATTGAAGCACTTAAAGTGAGACTAAGTAATATTGAAAACAAAAATTAAAATGAAGGATCTTAAATTCATCTCATTGGTATTTATTTTGAGCCTTACAAGTTCCTTAAAAGCCCAATTTACATTTGAAAATAACGAGGCAACAACCACTAATGAAATTGTGGCCCCTGTGTTAAGACTTAGTAATGAACTAAGGCTAGCCAACACTTTTAGTGCGGCCGACCCTACAATTGGCACTATGGATAATTCGTCCTATGGCATCAATCTTCATAAAACAGAAGGTATAGGCTTTGCTCTTAATGGTATTCACCAAATGGTGTTTCAGCCAAATGGAAATGTTGGCTTTGGAACAACTTCCCCATTAGGTAAGTTGCATGTGTCCACAGGGACTTCAGGGGACGCTCTTTTTAGATTGGAAGCCGATACAGATAACAATAACGAATCGGACAACCCTATGATTGAGCTCAGACAGGATGGAGGTCAGGTAGGGGTGAATATGGGATTTTCAGAGGAATACTTTGGGGGAAATATTTTTGGAATTGGTACAAGATACCTGAATGCAGATAGTTGGGGTGCCTTTAGGATAAATACCCTAAATGGTTACGTTGGAATAGGGACCACCCCACAGGAGAAATTTCAGGTGGAAAACTCCTTTGTGTTTCACGTTGGGGGACACGATGTTTTGGGTTTTAAATACCAGCCCACGGGCGGAGTTGACTTAGATGCCACTAAATATGCTGCAGAAGTGAGGTTTGATCCTGTGGGTGGATTTCTTAGGCTAGGTACTTCATCAGGACTTACCGATAGTCCTATTACCAGACTTTCAATCTCTAAAGAAGGGAATGTCGGTATTGGAAATCTTAGCACGGGAAGCCATAGGTTGGCTGTAGAGGGATCCATTGGTGCCAGAGAGATTAAGGTAGAGGCATCAGGTTGGTCCGACTTTGTTTTTGAAGAAGGTTATAGTTTGCCAACCCTTGAAGAAGTTGAACTACATATCAAGGAATTTGGACACTTAAAGGATATTCCAAGTGCCAGTGATGTGGCAAAAGATGGGATAAATTTAGGTGAAATGGACGCCAAACTGTTGCAGAAAATAGAGGAGTTGACACTTTATACCGTTGAACAAGAAAAAGATTTAAATGAGAAGGATTCTAAAATAAAATTATTGGAAGAGAAACTTGATTTAATGAATCAACAGTTACAGAAAATTCAAATTTTTATAGACAATTAAAAATGAAAAAGGGAATCCTGCTTGCACTCTTATGCTTTGTTTCCATATCCATTTCTGGGCAAGGTAGAGAAATTATATTAGGTTCAAATAATGGGTTTCCAGAATATTTGATTGGAAACCTTCCATACAGTAGTGGGTCCAATTATCAGAAATTAAAGATTGAAATATTTGGAGGAAACTATCACAACACAAATTTAGGGGAGAACCATTATTTTATTTCCTCTAGAGATGGGATTAAAATACATCAAGAAATACATGGAGGATCCTATAGCAGATATACTTTGAAAATATATGATAATGGATCATCCTATGATTTTGTTCTAAAGATAAATGGAGATTGGCCTTCCATTTACATTAGATCTAGAACAATAAATGGGGGGAGTAACATTTTAGAGGAAAATCCAAATACCGACTACAATAATACCAACAAAACGGAAATCACCAATAGTGTCGTTGTTAATACCATTTCCTCTGTTGATACATATGGCAATGTGGGTATAGGCACTTCAATTCCAGATTCTAAACTTACAGTAAAAGGAAATATCCACGCCGAAGAAGTGAAAGTGGATCTATCTGTTCCAGGACCGGATTATGTATTCAAAGAAGGCTACGACTTAATGTCTCTATTCGAGATTCAAAATTATATAAAAAGCAACGGTCACCTGCCCAATATTCCATCGGCCAAAGATATGGAAGCCAATGGGATTGAATTGGGTGTTATGAATATGAAGTTGTTGGAAAAAATTGAAGAGTTGACGTTATATGCTATTGAACAGGAGAGAAGAATTAATACACAAAATGAAGAGATAGGGAAGCTGGATAAAGTGGTAATGCAAGTTGATATCCTAACCAAAGAGCTAAAGGAGTTAAAGGAACTGCTATACTTGAGTAATAAATAGAGATATGAGATATAAAATAGTACTACCAATAATTTTGATTTCTCTAATAGGAGCTGCCCAAACCCAGACTAATGTGGATCTAGTTGCTGGTGAAGGTAACGGCTTTAGATTTTGGAATGGGAATAACAGTTATAAAATCCATATGGGAAGTAGTGCCGAGTACAAATATGGTACAGTTAACGATTATAGTATTAAAATGAACATGAGTGGCGGTACTCCAAGTAGAGGCTGGACATGGGGAGTTGCAGGGGCCACTCCAATAGCATCCCTAAATACAATGGGCGACTTTCAGGTAGCTAGGGAAATGTATCTGGCGGGAGGTTGGTTAAGAGTAAAAGGAGATAAAGGCTTGTTTTTTCAGGATTACGGAGGTGGATTTTACATGACAGATAGTAATTGGATCCGCACCTACGGAAATAAAAGTTTTTATCACAATACAGGAACCATGAGAACGGATGGTAGGTTTGAGGTGGGTCCTTCTGGAGATCGGTTTACTGTCACTAGTGAAGGTAATGTAGGAATAGGAGTAACTGCCCCACAATATGATTTGCAAACAAGTGCTGGGGTTCAATTAAGAAAAACGGCTATAGGTGTAACTTCTGCGACAAATGAGAATAGCTGGATCAGGGATGAATGGCTAACGGGTTCTTATGGTCCTGCCAAATGGAATCAATCAATTTCTCGTTGGGTTCGTCCTGCGGGTACTTATAATGATATAGGTGGGATCGTGTTTCAGGATGAAGGCACCTACTTTTTAAGAGAAAAAGCAGGTTCTCAATTAGAATATACCAACTCAGATTTCTTAAAAACAGCTTTTTTATTTTCTAGTATAACAAACGGTTATATAGGAATTGGGACCAATATCCCTGATTCTAAACTTACAGTAAAAGGAAATATCCACGCCGAAGAGGTCAAAGTTGATTTATCTGTTCCAGGTCCGGATTATGTATTCAAAGAAGGATACGACTTAATGTCCTTATCCGAGATTCAAAATTATATAAAAAGCAATGGTCACTTACCCAATATTCCATCGGCCAAAGAGATGGAAGCCAATGGGATTGAATTGGGTGTTATGAATATGAAGTTATTGGAAAAGATTGAGGAGTTGACCTTGTATATTCTAGATGCGGAGAAAAATGACAATGAGCAAAAAGCAATGATTGATAAGCTGGAAGAAAGATTAAGCTTAATAGAAAAGAATATAAAACTATAGTATGGTCATAAGTTCCAAATACAAACAAAATTACACTTTTTGGGTTTTAACAATCCTTGGTATCAGCACTTTGTTTAGCCAAAATAATTTTCCTACAAGCGGCGATGTGTTGGTAAAAAATGCCAGTTTATTTTTAGAAACTGGCGGTTGGAAATCTAGCCTCCTTACGTTAAAGGATACTCATTATAGCCCTAATCAAGTCTATCATTTCCAAGTTGAAAGTGATGGATTAAAAATAAAGCAAGACGACGATGTAAATTATCAATTCAAATCTGGAGGTGATTTGATTGTAAGAAACGGTAATCTTTTATTGGGGAGTGGAAATCCGTTATATAAATTTCACATAAAAGATCCAGCTGGGGGTGCTGCTATTGGATTGGAAAGAGGAGGAAAATTATGGCGATTTGATATTCAATATAATGCGGATCGACTTTATATTGGACATTCGGATAATGGTTCTTTTTTTACTTTTCATAAGGAAGGAAAAATAGGGATAGGTACGAACAACCCAGATGGTCCTTTAGAAATTATGCAACCTGATGATCCTGCGATTGATCGAGGCCTTGTTATTTCAGAGGTAAATAATAGCCAAAAGATTCATCTGCATTTGGCTGATAACATCAATGGTGAGTATGGATATCTTTCTTTAGGAGGTTATACAGCCTTAAGAGGTAACGGCCAAGCTTCCTATTTTGAGGGTAAAGTAGGAATAGGTACCAATGCCCCAGACTCAAAACTTACCGTAAAAGGAGATATTCATGCCCAAGAAGTGAAAGTAGATTTATCAGTGGCAGGGCCAGATTACGTCTTTAAAGAAGGATATAATTTAATGTCCTTATCTGAGATTCAAAATTACATAAAAAACAATGGTCACCTACCCAATATTCCTTCCGCCATGGAAATGGAAGCTGATGGGATTGAATTAGGAGTCATGAATATGAAGTTGTTGGAAAAGATAGAGGAGTTGACCCTCCATGCAATTCAACAAGAGCAGAAATTAAAGGAAATGGATGATCTAAGAGCTCGTTTGGAGCTTTTGGAATCAAAAATAAAATAATAGACAATTAATGAGGAAAGTACATCTTATTTTTTCAATGTTCATTTGCGGAATGGTATGGTCCCAGACTGGAAACGACCTTTATTTGGACAATGCTAAATATATTTTCGCCAAAACAAGTTCTGGAACAAGTACAAGAACTTTGGGGATTAATAGCAGTGACAATTTATATCTGGGCAGTGTGGATGCTCCCATAAACAATCTGTTTATGAACTTAAATGGACAGACTCGTTTTTCCATAAATGGGGCAAATGGAAATATAGGTATTGGAACAACAAACCCAATTGGTAAGCTAGAGATCTATGGAGCCAATTTTAATTCAACCAACTTAGTGCTTTCAGCAAACTATATAGACAAGTTTCGTTGGAGGTTTAATACAATAGATAGGGGAAATGCTATAGACCTTGACTTTACAGCTTCTGATAGCGGAGATAACCAAGAAGCTGTTTTAAAATTATCGAGATCTAACTCTGGCAGGCCAGAGTTCCAATTGTATAATAATACCATCGTGGCCAATAATGGGAATGTTGGTATTGGAAATGAAGCTCCTTCAGAAAAATTGCATGTTTCTGGAAATATTTTGGGAAATAAATTAATGATCAATGATCCAAATGAAGCACCTGATTGGAACCTAGTTTGGCAAAGTGGGTTTTACCAAAGTTATAATGGGACAAATGCACCGGAACCAAACCAATGGTTTTGGGGTTTAAACATGAATCATAGTTCCAACAATTCGGCCTACAGGTATAATGGCCAAATAGCTATTCGTAATTCGGCTACCTCACCAACTATGTATTTTAGGAGTACTGATGTTAATGGGAATGGCGTTTGGTCCCGCATTCTACACAGAGAAGGAAATCAATTTATAAATGGGAGTCTAGCAATCGGCACCAGCACCTCCGGAACCCACAAATTGGCAGTAGAAGGATCCATAGGAGCAAGGGAAATTAAGGTGGAAGCTACAGGGTGGTCCGACTTTGTTTTTGAGGATAATTATAAGTTGCCAACCTTGGAGGAAGTAGAACAACACATCAAGAAATATGGTCATCTAAAGGACATTCCCTCAACCAGAGAGGTAGAGAAAAATGGAATCAATCTGGGAGAGATGGATGCTAGACTACTACAGAAAATAGAGGAGTTGACCCTATATACAATCCAGCAGCAAAAGGATATAAATATCCTTCAAGAAAAAAATAGAGAATATGAACAATTGTTGGAGGATAGCAGGAAGGAAAAACTCAAATATCAGACACTTCAAGAACGATTAATACAAATGGAGGAACGCATTAATTCAATTAAAATATGAGGGGAATACTAATCTTTTTTTTAATGATGAGCCCTATTGTTTTTTGCCAGGAGCAGTACTCAGAATCCTATAATCCCAATTCAATGAATCTCGGGGTCTATTACCAAACGGGGCCTGGGAGTAATAACGGCACCTTAAATTGGAGTTATCCTTATGGTACGAAATTAACTGTTATGGGTGCAGCACATCGCAATTACGAAATGATGGTTACCAGCTATCCTTTTGGAGGGTTAAAACTAAGACAGTGGGACCCTACAAATTTGGTTTGGACAAATTGGAGAGATGTGCTGGTTTCCAATCAAGATGGAAAAATTGGTTTTGGTATTGATAGCCCACAAGCCAAATTCGAAGTGTTGTCAGATATAAGGGTAAATACACCAGGTGCTAGAGGTAGCTCGTTCTTAAAACTGGATAGAGGTACCGAAGGAAAGGATGGGGCACTCATTTCTTTTGGTGAAGGGGGGAGTTATAAATGGCATACGGGTTTGCTTTATGCCGGAGGATGGTTGACCCCTGATTTTTATATAAGTCAATTTTCAGAGATAAGGGATGGTAATGGAAATTATGTCCATGAACCAGAATTCACTATTAGATCAAATGGGGATGTAGGTATTGGCACAAGATTGCCCGATGCCAAACTTGCGGTAAAAGGAAATATCCATGCCCAAGAAGTAAAGGTAGATCTCAATGGTTCTGTAGCTCCAGATTATGTTTTTAATAAGGACTACGATCTTAAATCCTTGGAAAAAGTATCAGAATACATTTCAAGGGAAGGGCATCTCCCCAGTATTCCTTCGGCTGAAGAAATGGAAAGGGAAGGATTGTTTTTAAAAGATATGAACCTCAAACTACTTGAAAAGATAGAAGAGTTGACCCTCTATGCCATAGCACAAGAAAAGCAATTGGAGGAAGAAAAGGAAATCAATAAAGAACAGTCTAAAAATATAGAGGAACTTGAAGGTAGACTATTCCAATTAGAGCAATTTTTACATCAAAATGAACAAGAAAAAAACAATTAATTCAACTCAAATAAACAAATCAATTACCCCCATGAACAAACTAGCATTACCAATTTCAATTATCGCATTAGTAGCAACTATATTTTCATTTTTTTATACGCAAAACCAATCAGAATTGGTGTATGTGGATATCAATAAGTTGATAGAAGGTTACAAACGGACAAAGTTTGAAAAATCAATATTCGATAAAAAAGCAAATACCCTAAAAGCCAATGTAGACAGTTTAATGGTAGACTGGCAAAATGAGTTAAAAGATTATGAAAAGGAAAGGTCTTCCTTATCTAAAAATGAACTTGAACTGAAAGAAGAGATTCTTGGAAATAAACAACAACAAATTAATAATTACCAGTCAGCAATTCAAAAACAGATTCAGGAAGAAGATCAAAAAGTAACCCAGACAATTATTAATGATATAAACGATTATGTGAAAGAGTATGGAAAAAATAACGGATATAGAATAATTTTTGGTGCTAGTGGTAGTGGTAATATAATGTACGCCGACGATCTGTCCGATTTGACGACAACTATTTTAACTGATTTAAATGCCTCTTATGAAGGGAAATAATAACTTCTTGGGGTTAATATTTTCACAAAAGATTAACTATCCACCTTGTTTGATAATTATTTTAATGCTCGTTGGCTGCAATCAAAAAAGCTTTCATTCAGAAAACGAACTTACTACTTATTTACAGGATGAGGGCAACCACTATATTCAAAAAAAGACCATAAATGGAGTTGATTTCTCAATAAGTTACAGGCCAACGGACCTTTTGGTAAATCAAGAATTAGGAGAAGTTTTTTCCGTGAGTAAAGTAGATAGCCTTCGAGAAAAATATCGGAAATATTTGTATTTCACACTTTCAATGGCCAAGGATGACAAAGAGTTACTCAATAGTCAGGTAGGAAATAAAAATAAGTTTGGAGCTATGGTGAATCAATTGGCGTTTGGAATGGAGAATAGTGTTCACTTGATAAGTGATCAAAGGGATTCTATTCCTTTAGCTGATTATGTGTATCCAAGAATGTATGGAATGGGAGGAAATACCACTATACTTTTTGTATACCCTAGAAATGAAAAATTACTACAATCTGATTATTTCAATTTTATTATAAAAGATATAGGCTTTGCCACAGGAGAAGTGGGTTTTAGAATGGAAACAAAACTAATTATTAATGAACCTAGTTTAAATTTTAAGTCATGAGTGTAGTAATAAAAACTTTCGCAGGCTTGATTTTTTTAATTCTATATAGTTGTGTCACTCCAAATCAAGCGACCACTATTTATTTTAAAGATGGTTCACAGAAATTTGGTTTTGGTCTTATTAAGGGAAACGAGTTAATATTTAAAAAAACAGAGAAGGATAAGCCCGTGGCTTATAATTTTTCTTCGTTAGACAAAGTTGAAATGAATCCGGGAAAAGCATCTAGCACTTATGTATTAATGCCCATAAAAGACAAAGGAGACTTGGTTATTTTAGAAGAGATTGTTGTAGGGGCAGTTTCGCTCTACCAGTCTACTGCGCAGTCCTATCGCTCTGATATTAGTAATTCTACAGGAAACCTTGGTAATGCTGGAGGTATTGGTTTTGCAGGAGGAAATTTCTACAATGTAAATAATTTTTATTTAAAAAGAGAAGAAGAAACTGTAGTTACCCATTTAGGATCAAATCAGTTATTTTCAAAGAATTTCGGGAAAGTAGCATCGGAATATTTTCATGATTGTCCCATTTTGCTTACTAAAATTGAATCAAAGGAATTTAAGAAAAGAGACTTAAAACAACTCGTTGAATATTATAATAATCAGTGCAACTAAGTAACATTATACAATCGTTATGGAAAAAATAAAACAGATCACCAAACTTAAAGCAATACTTGTATTTGTTTTGATCCTATGTTCTTCAATTTTGGCTACTGCCCAAGGGCCAAATGCTCCTGAAGCGGGGGCGTTTGAACCTGTTGATGCTACCGATATGGTAAATTTGGTAACAGGAGATATGAGTTATGTTCTGCCCTTATTAAATGTCCCTTCACCAGAGGGTGGATATCCAATTGCCCTTTCATACCACGCAGGTATCGCTGCGGAGCAAGATGCTTCTTGGGTTGGTTTGGGTTGGAATATTAATCCTGGAGCAATCAATAGAGGTGTAAATGGTTATCCAGATGACTGGGGAAAAGTTGATTATAGTGAATTCTTTTATGATCAGGGTTATAAAGAAGACTATTATAGTTTTAGTGCTGGAATAACCTTTAAAGGCGGAGTATCGGTTGGTTTAGGACTTTCCTGGGGTTCCAACCAATCGCTTGGAGGTTATGTATCCGCCAGTGTCGGTTTAGGTGATGGAAGTTTTGGATCTCCTAGCATTGGTGCAACTGTTGGAACCAATGGCTATGGTATTAATGGAGGTATTGGGGGTATTAATGGGAGTTTTGGAACTAACGGTATTGGAATTGGATATGGAACCAATCCAAGTCTGTCCGGTGGTTCTAGCGTTGGATTAAATTTAAATTACAGCTATAATTCTGGATTGTCTGGCGGTGTTTCTCTTTCTCAAATTACAGGATCATTCCAAAATGGATTGGCAAAAACATCTAGTTTGGGAATTAATTTTAGTTCAAATGGGATTTCTGTTAATGGCAAAGTTAACGGCTATGGAGCTGGAATTTCTACATCTAGTAGTACTATTTCAGCGAGCGACTATGATGTTACAGTTTCTAGTACCGGAATTACTGTGCCTGTCTATATTTTTTATGCTGGATATAATCATCAAAAAGTTACAGTTTCTTTGTTTAGATATGACAAATTGTATACGTCAGGAATTCTAAATCCTGTAGTAGCAAATAAGCTAAAACCATATCAAGATAATAGTGGCCTTTCTAGATTATTATATGAAAATCGTTTTATGGACGTTAATGTACTTCCAAAGTATAAAGATAGCATGAATGAGTATGAATTGGCCGACAATTCATATCTACATGAAGAAAACAATCTCGTTCTACCAAACTATGATAATTATTCCGTTGCGGCGCAAGGCTTATCAGGATCCATATCACCTTATACTTATTCAGAATTAAACTTATCGGGTAGAGGTAAAAAGTTAGAAAATAACGATAATGTCTATTCAGCGTATTTAAATCACGACTTTACGGAATATAATTCATCTGTTGCTAGTGGCATAGATGTAAATAGGGATGCCGTAAAAAAAATAAATTTCACTTTTAATAACGCGTACAATTCTTTTTTAAGAGTTGAGACTACTTCAATTATCAATCCAAATTTGTCTAACTCTTCTATCGGGGATAATAATGTTTTAAAATATTTCAAAACAAATAGCTCAAATAATTTTTCGAACATAAATAGCTTTAATAACAGTTCTGAAAAGAGAAAAAGAGAAGGTAACATTATAGAAACCTTTACAAATAAAGAAATCCGCAACAAAACAATCGCTGCTTACGGGTTTATAGAGGCAACAGGAATAAATCGTCAAGAAGTGTCAACTTATCTGGATGAAGGAATAGGAGCCTATCAAATTATAACTCCCGATGGCAGAAAATATCATTATTCATTACCTGTATACAATTTTGAAACCATATATAAAAATTTTAAAAATCAGAATAATGAGGATCAAAACTTTTTAGAAATTAAAAAGACAATTCCCTATGCTACACACTGGTTGCTAACTGCAATAACGGGGCCAGACTATATTGACGGGAATTCTGACGGAAAAGTTAACGAAGGTGATTTTGGCTATTGGGTTGAATTTGATTATGGCAAATGGACCGATGGATATATCTGGGAAACCCCAAGTGGTAGATATGATACCAATGAGGATAAAAATGGAGAAAAAACCTATTCTTATGCATGGGGGAGAAAACAGATTTACTATTTAGATGCCATAAAGACGAGAACTCATACCGCTCTTTTTGTTAAAGATGTGAGAAAGGATAGTTGGTCTGTTCCTAGAAATATTAGTACAAGTACAACATCTAATCAATATTTAACTGGTAATAATTATAAAAAAATCAAAGGTAGTAGGGCTTATGGCAATGTTCTTGATCAAAATGTAGTATATAAAAATGATGGGAGTACTTATACAGCTAATACTCAATATGGTTATCCTATTATTGAAGGCATATCTTTAGATGCAAAATATGTAGATATTCCTACTACCCCCTTACTTCATTTAAAGCAAATAATAGTTCTTAAGAATGAAGATCTAATTTATAATAAGGCTAGGGGTGTTTTGATTAACAACACCATTGGTAATATAGGGTTCAACAGGGGTTTTTACGGAACTGGTTCATTAAATCCACATATTGATTTTTATTTAACTCCTCCCCAATTCAAATTGATTAATTTAAATATACATCAAAATGTTCTTGACTTTAAGGATATTGAAGGGCTTAATTTAGAAAATTTTGCACAGCAAATCATCACTTTTGACCATGATTATATATTAGCCAAAAACTCACCGAATTCAACGGCTGTTGGGAATGGAAGATTATCACTAAAAAAGGTAAATTTTAAAGGGAAACAAGGAATTCAAATGATTCCACCATATTCATTTTCTTATTTAAGTAGCTCTACTTCTTATAACAAGAATAATGTTGATGATTGGGGTTATAACAAAAACTATCCCCAGGTATGGAGTTTGAACGAAATTCAAACGCCAACAGGAGGGAAAGTTAAAATCAATTATGAATCTGATTCTTATTATACTCAAGCGGCAAGTTACGAGGATAAATATTTTACAAATATTAGCTTTACACAGACCAATAATACCAATACCACCAGTGGAAATCCAATTTATGAATTAACATTTAATGACAACACAAATCTTTCTGATTTCTTTAAAATAGGGAAGGAATGTGCTTTGTCTTTCAAATTATGTTCAAACGGGCTTGATATTACTAATACACCTTTAAAAGTAATTTCGATTGTAGGTAATAAACTTACCATAATACCTACAAGTAAAACGGAGGTTATAAAATATAGTTCACGCGCATGTGTTGTTAACAACACAGCGGTTACCGATATGTATAACCTAAAAATTAAGAACAACCAACATCCCTTTTATACCAATACCAATTTAAATGGCAAAGAAGGTGGTGGAGTCCGTATTAGGTCAATAGAGGTAATTGAAAATACCAAAAAATTGACCACTGAATATGAATATACAGATCCAGTCACTAACAAGATTTCTGGAATCACTTCATTTGCACCTTCAGAAGATGGTAAAGCAGTACCTTATGGATCAGAGTTGCCAGCACCGATGGTACTATACAGTAATGTAAAAATGGTTAACAAAGATGATACTGGAGCAATTATTGGTAGTACCGCTTATAAATTTCAGACGTTAACACCGTTTTCTCCTGAATCGGGTTATATCTATAGTATTGGTGATGCCTTTAAAGTTAAGGAACAACAAAACCAATCTTTCAATAATGGAAAAGTCATTACAAATAAATTTACTATCTATAATTCTCTTGCAACTATAGGTAGGCTACAATCAATCACGAGATATAATAATTTGGGACAAAGACTCGCCTATAGTAGCAACACTTACAAAACAAATCTAGATGGGGATGGGGAAATTGGGGTTACTCAAGAATCTCATAAAAGTTTAAAAAGAGTAATGACAAAACCAATCAACTCATCTGTTTACAATGAAGTTTTTCATGTTAGCTCTACCAGTAAAGTATCTTATCCCAGTGTTCTGCAAAGTAGCACCAAAGTTCAAGGTGGATTTTCAAACACAACAAATTTTATTAAACATGATTTTTTAACTGGACAGGTATTGGAGTCTACCACTCTAAATAGCAAGGGCGAAGAATATAAGTCACAATTAATTCCTGCTTATACCAAATATCCATCTATGGGAAGCAAGGTTGATAATTATAGTAATAAGAACATGCTAGTCCAAGATGCTATAACCAAAACTCTAAAGAAAGTAAATGGAACTTGGAAGGAAATTGGTGTGGGTATTACAACATGGAAGCCTGACAAATACTATACAACGGAAACAATCGGTCAGTATCCCAACGAGTTTTATTTAGAAGTAGAACACGATATATGGCGTAAACACAAGAATTTTATTTGGAACGGAACAACTGACAACCAAGGGATATTTACCAGTTTCACAGGCGAGGATGATGGTTTTATTTGGAATGACCCAAATTCAATACAACCGTCCGATTGGAAACAAATCTCGGAAATTTCTCTTTATGATAAATATTCCATGCCTTTGGAAGTTGTAGATCTTAATGGTAATAGGGTAGCGACCAAGATGGGTTACAAAGACTCTAAAGTATTAGCAAATGGAAATGCAGGTTATTCCGAAATATATTATTCTGGTGCCGAAGATTTGATTGGTTCTTATTTTGGGGGGGGAGTAGGAAAAGGTTCAGGGACAGTAAGTCTTTCATATGCACATACTGGTAATAAATCTTTACAAATTAATACAGGACAAACAGGTTTTGTTGTTAATGTAATTAAAGGAAAGGATAATAAGTATAAGGCTTCCCTATGGTCCAAATCTGGCACTTATAATGCGACCAGATTACAAATAAATGGAGGAACTCCAATTAGTTTCAATGTGGATGAAGTTGTTCGATCTGGTGATTGGGTACAATTGAATTTTTATTTTGATGTAAACACTTCTGCCATAGTGCAAGTATTAGCCTCGGGAAGTACTATTTATGTTGATGATTTTAGAGTACATCCCGTTGCATCTACAGTTTCTTCTTATGTGTATAATCAGTGGGATGAATTAACGCATATCTTAGGCAGTAATAACCTCGCAACGCAATATGAATACGATCAAGTAGGAAGACTTCTTGTAACAAAGGCAGAAGCTATTGATTACAATGGTGCCGGCACAGGTGGTTTTAAAAAAGTGAAGGAAAATCAGTATAAATTTAAATTGGTAGGTGATGTTGATACCAATGGTAATGGAATCATAGAAACCCAAGAAACATACGATCCTTTAAATGCCAGCATTTCAGCTTCCAATGGATATTCTAGTGTGGGAACCTTAACTACTATAGCTACAGGTGGTTCAGGTAATTATAGGTATAGCTACGCCCAGGGCAATATAACATCTTCCTCTCAGGTAGATAATTTGAACTACGGATCAGAATCAACAAATAACACTTTATATGTTTCCTCTGTACCATGTAGTGGAGGTTCCTATGGGTATAATGCCTACGCCGTAAAGGTGAAGGTGAGAGATATTTCCACAGGACAGATTGTCACCAGAATAGCATATTATAATAGGACCTGTTCTACAGGTGGTGGTGGAGACCCAATAATTCAAGAAGCACCTCAACAATAACATTTTCAAAAATCAAAAAGATGAAAAACTTAAGAAAAATTGTAACGCTTTTTATTCTGTTGATAACAAATGGGATTGTTGCGCAAACAGTCACCGATACGGATAAAAACTTAGTTTATTCTGCCGTTTATGACATAAATGGCGCCAAAAAAGGTGCAGGGGTATCTTATTTTGACCTTTTGGGGAAAGCAACACAAACCCAAAGCTGGGACTTGAAAACGAATAAGATTTGGACTACTCAAGTCTTGTACGATAGTGAAGGAAGACCAGCTTTAAATACATTAAGTGCACCCATTGGTTCAGGAAATTTTCAATTTAAACCAGATTTTATTAAAAATTCGAGTGGTGCAGCGTACAATTCCTTTGATTTTGAAAGTGTACCCAATAGCCCTTCAGCTGTCGGGTCACAGTTGAATTCTTTGGGTTGGTATTACAGCAACTCTAATACCTCGGAAAGCTATCAAGACGTAACGAGCTATCCATTTTCTAGAACTATTTACAGTAAACTTATTCCGGGTGCGGTATTGAAGACCGTCGGGGGAAATAAAATTAATGGAGAGTGGCCACAAGCCTATACTTTTTCTATGCAGGCTTCGAAAGAATTATCCCAGAGTGTTGCGTTTGGAGATGTTAAGTACGACAATTACAAAATTATGAAGGTAGTTAATAGGGATGTGCATGGAGTGGAGAATGTAATGTTTATGGATACGGATGGTAAAACGTTAGCCTCTGCCCGTTGCGGGGGAACAATTTCCCGCACCATGTCCTTAAAAATCGGAGAACAGGGTTATGCAGATATTCACGTTCCTTCTGGGAGTAACATGGGATTTACTGTGAGTACGGGTGGTTATGCCATAACCACGTACAATCTAATAACAGAAACAACAGTTTCTCCATCAACAGGTTTACCATATGGTTTTTATAGGGTTTCCGTAAATAACCCAGATAGTTACATAAAAAATTCTATTACGGTAACCTACAAGGAAAATTATTATGATTATGCTTTGAACGAGTATGATGAGATAGGACGTTTGGTTGCTTCTTACCAACCATTAAATAAACTAAAAACAGAATACCAATACAATACATTGGGACAATTGGTCTATACCAAAAGTCCGGACGAGGGAGAAGCCTGGTTTAAGTATCGCAGAGATGGTCAAATAAGGTATTCACAAAATAGCAAACAGGTATTGCTAAATGAAGTTTCTTATACCAATTATGACTCCTACGCCAGACCCATTGAAAGTGGGGTTTTAAGTGTAAGTAATTTTTCATCACTAAATCCTGAAACAGCATTACCTGCCGGGACGAAAAAAGAACAACAGCTTACAACCTATGATGCCTTAAGTACCACAGAACTGAATACCTTACCGTCTAATTATAGGACGCCGAGTTTCTTAGCAGGGAATGTGGCCAAAACTTCCAATGACCAAACGACTACATATTATAGTTATGACATTTATGGTAGGGTAAAATGGATGGTGCAGAATATTAATGGATTAGGGTTTAAAACTATAGATTATGTATATGATGTAGTTAGTGGCCAGGTTACAACAGTTGATTATCAGAAAAGTATAGCGGCCGAACGCTTTATACATCGGTATACTTATAATTCCCAAGATAATAATCTTATAAAGGTAGAGACATCAACAAACGGCAGTGCCTACACAACTCACGCGGAATATAACTATTATGAGACGGGGGCATTGAAAAGAACAGCATTAGCAGGCGGCATACAGGGAATAGATTATGTGTATAATTTGAGCGGACAGTTAAAAAGTATTAACCACCCTAGTCTAAGTGCCAGTAATGATCCAGGAGGGGATACTAATGATATTTTTGGGATGAACATGCATTACAATAGCAATGATTATTCCCGTACCAATACTCCAAAACCAATACCTTCTACCAACAATGGTCTGGACCAACTTAATGGAAATATAAAGGCCATTACCTGGGGTACCCAAAATTTGGGTACTAGTAATCCTGATACCTACTACTATAAATATAACAGAAACAATTGGTTGGAAGGGGCCAGTTTTAATCAATCCTTAGAAGTAGACCCGAGTATATTGGCTGCTGAAACAAGGCAAGCTACTGTTACTTCTTCGGAAACGGTAGAGGCAACCCAAAGTATTGTATTAAAGAACGGCTTTTATGTGAAGGGTACCAGCTCACTTACATTTACGGCAAAAATTAATGCCGGTGATAATGTAAATGGTAATTTGGATTATAATGTATCCAATATTACTTATGATGCCAATGGAAACATAAAAAGCTTAAAGCGAAATAAAAATATGGCTTCAGGGAGCAATGCAATGGATAATTTAAGCTATGTATACAAAACTGACAAGCCCAACCAATTGTTAAGGGTAGATGATGCAATTGGTCAAGTCAGTGGAGCAGAGGATATCGAAGATCAAAATGGTGATAATTATATGTATAATGCAATTGGGCAGATGACCAATGATGTTTCAGAAGGCATTTTATATGAATACAATACCAGTGGTTTAGTAACAAAGGTTAGTAAAAATAATGTAACTTTAATAACGTTCTTTTATAATGACAAAGGGTATAGGGTTAAAAAAACAAGCCACAATACTACAAATGGTAATGTATTGTTTACGGAGCATTATGTACGAGATGCTTCCGGGAATCCAATAGCCATTTACTATAATGGTGCCGTTAAAGAACATGCTGTATATGGAGCTAATAGACATGGTGTTTTTAACAGGACCGATGCTTCTACTACCTATGAATTAACGGACCATTTAGGAAATGTAAGGGCAGTATTTAAAAATGGTAATGCTAACGCCATAGCAGCAACAGATTACTACCCCTTCGGTATGTCCATGCCCAATAGGAATATTTTGGGAGATTACAGGTATGCTTTTCAGGGGCAGGAGAAAGATAAAGAAACAGGGAAAGAGGCATTTCAACTGCGATTATGGGACAGCCGTATTGGAAGATGGTTAACTACTGATCCGGCAGGTCAGTATAGTTCTCCTTACCTTGGAATGGGTAACGATCCAATAAATAGTGTAGATCCCGACGGGGGCTGGAAATGGAAAATATTCGCAAATTGGGCTAGGAACAGTGCTATTAACGCTGGTCTTGATCCGGGGGAACTTTACAAAATCAACGGGGAATGGGGATTCAATACCGGTTCAGGTGGAGAAGTCTTTAACACACGAGCTGGTGGCCTTCAATTCGAAACATCGGTAGCTTTCAATTATACAAGCGCATGGAAAAATAGTATTCCGGCACAAATCGCTCCTTTGACAGGAATAAATTATTTCCAGATGTGGAGACAGGCTTCTCCTGAAAATAATTGGGATGCAATTAAACATATTGGTACAGAATTGACATTTGGAACTTTTGACAACATAAAGGTACTATTGACTGGATCCCATTTTGGCAACGGTCCTTGGTTAAAAGGATCGATACCAAATAATTCAGACTCAGGCGTAGAAGGATTAGTTTCTGTTGCAACTCTGGGCTACAGTTCTACCTATACAAAAGGTCTTAAAGTTATGAAATCGAATCCTTTCGGTTGGAATTCTTTTTCGAAGGTAACGAAAGGTTGGTTTAAAGGTCCCAATCATGCGACATTGAGATCAAAGGCCTATCAAGAGTTGATGAGACAACATAATTTAAAATCATACAACAACAATGCCGTCAAGCAGTTTAATGAATTTAAGAGTGAATTAGATCGAGTAATGCAAACTATAATTCAAGATAATAAACAGCAAGATTAATACTTTTATATGGTCGACATTCAATTATTACGATTTATTGGCGGACTACTTATATGGTGCCTGAAAGGTTTTACAGGTTCGTTTGAAGATGCCAAAAACTATAAATATTCCGCAATAATAGGTTTAATTTTTATATCCACTCTGATATTGCTCTTAGTGAAAATTTTTAGGTGAGTGGATGCCACAGTATAAACAAAAGATTATTATTCGATTTTTTTATGAATAAGTCTTTTTAGACTTGGGATCGAGCAGGTAGGAAACTAGCATGGCGAACAGATGTTCTTTATTTCGTCCGTTGAGGAACCGTGCAATCTTTATTTAATTCTCTAACGAAGGTATAATATCATCCCCTTTATTAAAAAGTAAAGGTATCGGACTTATTAAAAGTAGATGAGTTTTTATTGAAGATAAACCAGGAATGCCAGAAGAGTTTAAAGGATAATAACCAAACCAAAAAGAAATTACCTTAAACATCTTTAGATTTGATTGCGAGTTACTCTGAATAAGGACAGCACAGAGTATTTAGGCGGAAACAAATTACTCAATTTTTCTTTTATTTGCCGGAGAGGTTTTACGACGTGTTGAATAGGGTGAGCGGATATATATCTTTGAAAGCATCTTGGGCTAAGTTTTTGCAATCAAGAGTCTCCAAGCTCGAGGAAACGTTCCGCTAGTGCCAGTTAGAAATACTATTTGTTGAAATCAATTTTTAGTTTAACCATGGTGTAGACTGTGATTATTTTCGAAAAATAATTGATAAGGATTCGGGAATGCAAATACAATTTCTTATCTTTAAAAGGTTAATAAAGTTGTAAAATATATAGACCTTTTTATTTATTTTGAAACTATAATTATAAGATACTCTGACCCATTCTTGCGCATGAAATTCCTTCATAAAATAGTCCCTTTTATTCCAATATTACTATTGATTCATAGTTGTGCTCCTTACAAAGCAGAATTACAAAAAGAAGATATCACTTTCCCAGAATTGGCAAGTATCGTAAAATCAAAGGGTCAATTTTGGTATGCCAATGACAGTCAAATAGGAGTCCCTAATTGGCAAGGCCCGATAAAGCTAACAGTGCAAGAACTTCCGTTTAATAAGGTAAGTTATAGGGAATATGCCAGATACATAAAAAAATCAGGGAAAATAAACAGTATTGCCTATTTAGACTCCTTGCCCTATAAACCAAAATATCTTCAATTGCAGTTAGTAGACAGGATTGGGTTTACCAACATTTTAAATGGGGAAGAAAACAATTATGTTAGGAATTACCTTGAAAATGATCCAGATTATAAGTTGGTTACCTCTTTAGAGGTAACCGTAAAAGATTCAGATTTCCTCCTATTGACGAATGCTGATTTGGTTTTATTGGAACAGGATGCCTATAAAAAAATGTATTTGACGGTTATGAATAAAGGACAAAAAAAGGAATTGCCCATGTCCAATTTAGAAGTCTTTGGTTACGAGGTCTCATCTTTTTGCTGGGGAGAAGATAGGTACCACCATAAAAGGATAAAAGCTATTTTGTCTGGGGGTGAAAGTTGCCCAAAGGGAACCTATTCTAAAGCTACCAAGGTTCAGGCAGATCAATCATATTTAAAATTTTAATATGGTCATTCGTAAATTAGTATTAGCTGTATTAGCCGTAGCTGGCATGTATGCTTGTGATGATATTTTGGAAGTTTCAGATATTTCACAACAGGAAGTTGATATTTTGGCGCCAAAGGAAGGAAGTGTTATAACAGATACTAAAATTAGATTTAATTGGAACAAAATTGAGGAGGCCACTTCTTATAGGGTGCAAATAGCAAAACCTACTTTTGAAGAAGCTATACAAATCTTATTGGATAGTATTATTATCGAAGATTCTTTAGGCAGTGTAAGAACCTCTATAGAAGTTGAATTGACCAATGGACGGTACCAGTGGCGAATAAAAGCCATTAACGGTGGATATGAAACTGTGTATAACACTAATAGTTTTGAAGTGCAAGGAGATGAAAACACTGATTCGGTTGCACCCAATACCCCAATGTTAATAGCACCTTCCGATGGTTCCTCACAAGACGAAACCGCTGTTACCTTTTCTTGGTCCAGAGAGGATATTGCCGGCACAACGGAAAGGGATAGTATTTACATATACACGGACATGGATCTCCAGACTTTAGAGACCAAAGGTATGGGGGCTAACAAGACTTATACTGTAAATCTAACCTCCAATACCTATTATTGGGTAGTAAAAGTCTTTGATGATACCAACGAAAGTGAATCTTCTACAGTTTTTGAGTTCACAATTAATTAAAGCATTGCCCGTTTAATTGGTTATTTGGGAAGTGCCCATTTAAATGGGATATGGTTTTTGGAAATTATACATAATTCAATGAAGAAAAATACAAAAACATACCTACTTTTAGTAATCGTCTTAGGTATATGGGGTACCATAGGGTATCGTATATTCAGTTCCATGAATCCAGACCAACAGGAAAACATAACCATTCCTTTGCAACAATTTAAACCCAAAGATATTTTGGTAAGAGATACCTTTAGTATTTCAGAGAACTATAGAGATCCATTTTTGGGAACTTTGGTAACCCCTAAAAAGGAAGCCTCAAGTAATAGGAATCTAAAACCTGTTAACGAAACACCACCTCAAAAAGACGTCAGGTATACCGGGTTAATTACGGATGGTAAAACCAATAAAAAAATCTTTTTTGTCACTATAAACGGTCAGCAATATCTTATGGGTTTCAAAGATACTATAGATGGCATCACATTGCAATCTGGTAACCCTACCGACGTTAAAATAGAAGAAAGTGGTAGAATCAGAACAATAACCCTTCAAGAGTGAAAATAGGTGTAAGGATAAAAGGAGGAGCTTTGCAGTTTGTGCTATTTATAGGGGTGCTTATAGCAATTTTACTATTGACTTTTATAACCTTGGGATATACCCACACCTTTTTTGGAAAGAAAACAGATGCCTTAGTAAGTACTATAAAGAAATCCGAACTAGGATTGGAATATCTTCTTAAAAAGGATATCCCTTATAATGATACAATAATCTTGGATTTGGGAATCAACGATGGAATAGATGTAAAGGCTGTAAAAGAGTTTTGGGGTATATATCATAAGTATACCGTTATTTCCAACTTCCGAAAAAATCGTTTTGCAAAGTTGGCACTGATAGGAGGTAAGGTTGGAGAACAGTTACCGTCCCTGTATGTAAAGGATAACGAAAGGCCCATGATTATTGTTGGCAACTCTAAGATTACAGGGGATGCCTTTTTACCAAAGCAAGGGATTCGGCCAGGGAACATTTCTGGAAACTCGTATTACAACAATACCTTAATTTATGGTAGGCAGTTAGAAAGTACATCTCAATTACCTGAATTAGATCAGAATATCAAAGTGCAAATTGCGGATGTATTAAATGCTAGCTTTTTAGGACCTAATGAGTCTATTGTGGATATTACCAATAAAAAGTATTTGAGCACCTCTTTTGGGCTACCAACCAACTATATTTATGGAGAACAAATCAATTTGGCTGGGGTGGAATTGATAGGGAATATTATTATAAAGGCGACACGAAAAATTGTGGTCAACGCCTCTTCCAAGTTGCAAGATGTTATTTTGGTGGCGCCCGAAATAGTAATCGAAGATCATGTTACGGGTACATTTCAGGCTATTGCCTCAGAAAGAATCGTAGTTGGTGAACAATGTGCTTTAAGCTATCCTTCTGCATTGGTGGTGTACGATACCAAGGAATCATTTTTTGGCAATAATCAAGATGGATTACAAAAACCTAACATAGATATCGGCTCTAATACATTTATTTCTGGGGTAGTACAATATCTTGGGGAATCCGAAACACCAAAATTTCATCCGCAAATTAAAATAGAGAAGGGAGCAAAAATTATTGGAGAGGTATACTGTGAGCAGAATCTGGAGTTAAAAGGGCAGGTAGTGGGCAGCGTCACAACCAATAATTTTATTGCCATGGAGAATGGAAGTGTTTATCAAAACCATCTTTTCAATGGAACTATTAATAGTGATTTATTACCCAAACAATATGTAGGGATCAATTATGAAGATTCAAATACTACTAAAGCAGTTTCTAAATGGCTCTATTAAAAAAAATAAAGGCATCCACATTAATGGAAACAATGGTGGCCACGGTGCTGATCGTTGTTATTTTTATGATAGCAAGCATGCTGTTGAATTCGCTATTTAGGTCGAGTATTATTGGAAATACTCAGGCTTTACAGGAAAGAATGGTGGCGTTGGAATATCAATATAAAAATGGGTTGATTGCAGTGCCCCATTATGAAGAATGGAATACATGGGAAATCAATATACGGAAAGGGGACGAGGAAGAATTTGGCTACATAGTCTTCAAGGCTATTGAAAACGAAACACAAAAAGAAAGAATCAATTATCTCATTAACAATGAATAAGTTAAAGAAAATAGAGGCCTTTACGCTAAGTGAGATGATCGTAGTGCTTATGATTACAATAATTGTCGTTGGGCTGGCCTTCTCCATTTTAAGGCTAGTACAGGGTCAAATGCGAGGGATGGAGACCAATTATGAGAGGGGAACAGAACTAAATTTACTAAGGCAGGCCTTATGGATTGACTTTACAAGATATAGAGAGATTAGTTACAATGAGAACTCCAATCGATTGCATTTTGAAAATGAACTGAAAGCAGTGGACTATGTTTTTGAAGGCGATCGTGTTATAAGGGAAAAAGACACTTTTAACCTTAAATTAGCAACTAAATTATTTTATTTTGATGGTCTGACAGTTCAAAATGGACCTATTGATGCAATGGATTTATTGACCTCTAAAGCGGTAGGTTCAAAGAAGATCTTTATTTACAAAGCTAATGATGCTAAAGCGTATATGGATTAATGGGGTTTAAACTAGAGCATACTACAATTGGAGCAAAAAAGGAATTTTCTAAAGGGATGGACAACACCTCTATTCTACAAAAAGAGATTAACTTTTTTGGATCTACATTTTCAAATAAAAAGAAGGAAGATTTTTATACAGAATTAAGTGTTCTTTTAAAGGCGGGCATCACCCTAAAGGATGGGCTGAACCTAATTGCAGAGAACCAGACCAAGGAGAAGCAACGCCAATTTTATTTGGAGATGGTGGATGGTTTAGTAGCAGGAACAAGCTTTTCAGAAGTAATACATAAAAAAGAAGAGTTTACGGAATATGAGTACTATTCCCTTAAAATTGGAGAGGAAACAGGGACGGTGTATAAAATAACCGAGGAACTAGGGAAATTCTTTGCTAGAAAGAATGAACACAGGAGAAACCTGATCAACGCTCTTACCTATCCTATCATTATTTTGGTAACCGCGGTATTGGTAGTCGTTTTTATGTTGCGATTGGTGGTACCCATGTTCCAAGATATATTTAAACAGAACAATGTAGAATTGCCTGGGATCACAAAATTTATTATTGGGGCATCTGACTTTATTAGGGATTATGGTTGGTGGGTTCTTATTTTTTTGTTGGGCCTGCTGTTTTTCAGAAAGCTTTTTACCAAAAAAGAAAGCTTTAAGAGAAAAAGGGATTATCTGGTTTTGCGTATACCCTATGCAGGTAATTTTGTGAAAGCAGTTTATCTGGCACAATTTACCCAAGCGGTTACCTTACTTACCTCCTCTAAGGTACCGTTGTTGAACAGTATTGAACTGGTAGGTAGGATGATCGATTTCTACCCTTTAAAAGACGCCTTATCCACTGTGGAGGAAAAAATAATGAAAGGTAGTGGTCTAAGTGAAAGCTTAAAAGGAAATAAAATATTTGACAATAGGATGATTTCCTTAGTGAAAGTGGCCGAAGAGACCAACCAGACCGAATTTATTTTTGAACGCCTTAACCAACAGTACAATATAGAAGTGCAACAAAAATCTAAACTTTTATCCACCCTTATGGAACCTTTGATCATTGTTTTTGTTGGGATATTGGTGGGACTTATCCTTGTAGCCATGTATTTGCCCATGTTTAAACTGGGAAGTGTTTTGGGGTAATGAAAAAGAGCAACACAGGCTCCACGACCTAACATTTTATTTCCCTTAAAATGAGCTATTTTGGAGTTTTTTTTTGTTTGCTATTCACCGAATTAATCTCTTTTTGCTAAATTCATTCCAGCACATTGCCTCTCTATTCCGCTTCGCTCCATGTCGGACAAAGCGCTTCATGAAAACGTCTTGGACACCATCCCAGTAGGTTGTCCGTACCATTGCGCTTCTCCCGCATTCCCCCTTAGTTTTCGGGGAATGCGGGTACACTTCATTTTTACGTCCACCCTATAGGATGGAGTCCGCCTGATCGGAATTCCATTTGTTCCTTTTGCAACGCTTCCAATGGGGGGTTGATTCCCTCATGGTTCTCCATAGACTTTCCTGATCGTCCCCGTTCCCTTTTTTAGATGGCAAAACAACACTATTCAGCCTTGGCCGACTGCATAACCGGGGTCGTGCCTCCCACCTTTTATAAGTCTTGCCAATACTGAATATTGGACCATTCATAGCATCAAAAAAAGAGGAACAGCGACGGCACTACGGGAAGTAAATCGATTCTTGACACCCATGGTCTTTTACCAGACCATTTCAACAGAAGCGTTTCAAAAAATCAAAAAAAGAAAACGCTCTGGATACAATAAGTAAATCGATTTTAAATGAAGTCTAATAAATCCTTAAAACCAAAAGTTATGAGCGAGAGAGCAAACGAGATCCTAGATGGGTTAAAACAGTTTAACGGTTCTGAAACCATATTTCAGATCCCATTGTTGAAGACCAAATATACTAACGGCATTAAATACTTGGCCGAAGTGGCACAGTGTTTCTGGTTGGTGACCGATGCATCGGTAGTGGCAAAGAGCCTACAGTCCAAATCCTATTTTATCACCATAGATATCAAAAGGTTTTCAGAGCAGGAAAGGGGAATTAAAAAGTGTGATGCCATTGTGTCCTATAGTGACGGAAATGACGTTCTGATCTTGGAACAGAAATATGGGTATACCGATTTCCCCTTGGAAGAGCTTCGACTGTTTTTTTGTAGATGATACCTTGATGCTTCCCGGAGAGTACTGATCTTAATTCCAACATTTTATCGTAGAGATACCTAATTTCAATTGGGTATCTCTTTTTGTTTTTTCCTTTTTTTTAAACTCTTTTCTATAATGTATTGTTCAAATATCGTATCTTCAAACAGCTGATAATCAGTTCATTTATTTTGTATCGTTATCCCATCATTTGACTTTCGCTGGTAACGATGCCCCTCAAAAAAAGAATAAGTAAGGAATTATTGATTCCAATGAAGAGCAACGGACTTTGGTCCCGTTGTTTGGAATTTTTGGTACGCTTTGCGTACAAAAAGGAAAAGCAAGAGGGTAACACGCTGGCGCGGTGTTACGATTTTGGTTTTTTATTAAACTATTGATTATCAGTATTTTATAATATTATTTAAGTTACTAATTTTTTAAAAACAGGTCCCATTTGCGGCAAAACCTCTGAAACCCCAGTAAAAACGGGTACTTATTGCGGCAAATGAAGCATAAAGATATTTATGGGTACATTTTCCAACATACGGTTCAAAGCCAAAACTGCGGCACGGTTCCAGCGGTATTCGCGCTCCATAGCCCGCACCCATACCGAGGCTCTGGAGGCCATGCTGGACTTTTTTGAGGACAATGGGGTATCCCCAAAGGAATCCCTGGGACCAAAAATAGTTACCCTGGAAAACCTGATCAAAAAACGGGTCAATGGGTTGGTGGCTATTATCAAGAACATTGAAAAGAACCAGACCCAGCCCATGCTCGCCATGCTCCAATTGCTGTTCGAGGAAACCCCCTCCCCAAAAAAAGAATTGCTCCTGGAACGTCAGTCCACTTTAAAAACAGAAGCATCAAAAGCAGATTCCAATTTGATTGTCCTAGCACTTAAAAGAGAGAACCTGGAACTAAATAGAAAGCTACAAGTCAGTAATGCGAACCTGGAGGTCCTGTTGAAAAATGTGACCGTGATACGTAACAGTTTTGGAAGGAGCCAATACCGGCTCAATCTTTCAGAAGAAGCCCTTGAAAAGATAAAGAACCATAGCACTCAAAACTGATGTATATCTCCATCACCCCACAAAAATTGTCCGATTCCTATGGGCAAAGCGTGTCCGATTTTGTGGACTATCTGGAAAAGGAAAATGAAGGCCTGTCCGCCAAGGAGCAGGAACATTTTTTTGACCAAACCAATGACCATGTTTCCCCAAAAAGTGTGATCGACCATATTGATGCCAATACCACCAAACTGAAAAAAGTGGAGCCTAAATTTTATGCCATTACGGTAAGCCCATCCACCTATGAATTAAAACATTTACAGTATCATAGTCAGGATCTGAAACGCTTTACCCGTGAATTTATGAAGGACTACGCGGACTCCTTTAACCGGGAAATCTCAGGGAATCAGGTAACGGTAAATGACATCGTCTACTATGCCAAGATAGAGCACCAACGCACCTACAAGGGTACCGATGTCCAAGTTAGGGAGAATGCCCCGTTTCGGAAGGAAATCGTAAAACTACACAATGACCTCCAAAAAATTAATAGGGGAGAACTGACAGGCAACATATCTCAAATAGAAGTACGTATAGGCAAGCTGAGCGATCAGGCGCCCCACAAAATCAATGGAAAACTCATAGAGCAGGGCATGAAAAAGGAAGGGCTGCAGACCCATATCCACATCATCGTCAGCCGAAAGGATGCCTCCAACTCGGTCAGCCTTTCCCCGGGGAGCAAGTACAAGGCCTCCGAGGTAGAACTCCATGGTAAGATGGTCAAACGCGGTTTTGATAGGGACCAATTTTTTGATAAAGCGGAAAAGACCTTTGACCGTACTTTTAACTACCAGCGGAATTTTGTGGAACAGTATGCCTCAAGGAAGGATTTTATAAAGAATCCAAAGGACTATTTTAGGGCTTTACTACAACTGCCTACTAATGAAAAGACCATAGCCCTAAAAATGCTTAGAGAAACAGGACTGAAGATTCCCAGCATCCCCATGACCCAGGGACAATTGGCCTTTAAGGCCCTTCAGAAAATAAGAAAAGGATTGGAAGTGGCCGTACGATCCAGTTCCATGGGAATTTAAAACAGGAACATGGAAGCACTAACGACTTTGAATTTGATTATGATCGGGCTAGGGGGGACCCTGCTCTTTTTCGGGATGTACCGCCTTACGAAAATGGCTTTTTGGGTCAATGCCTTTTTCCTGTTTTTTGGAGCGTTGGCTGCCTATATGTATTCTGCAAGTATTCTGTTTTGGTCGGGCCTGTTGCTTCAAGTGATCCTGCCCCTGGGATTGGTAAATACGGTCTTCCTTGTTTTTCTAGATCTGGAAAGAAGGCCCACTCGCCTCCCCAAAAAGTATAGGGTGGAATTTCCCCTGGTGAAAGGAAAACTGGCCATCAATAATTTGAGACGGGGCGTTTCCATCATAGGGGCGGCGGGGAGCGGCAAGACCGAATCCGTGGTCTACAACCTATTAAAACATTTTGCCGAAAACGGATTCTGCGGGGTGATCCACGACTATAAGGATTTTGAGATCACCGAAATGGCCTATCCTTTGTTCCAAAGGGGAACCCCGAAATTCTATATCATTTCCCTGGAACACATCCATCATAGGGTGAACCCCATAGCACCAAGGTATATGGTGGATGAAGAAAGTGTGAACGAGGTGGCCCGGGTGCTTATAGAGAACCTTATGGAACAAAAGGAAATGGGAAGTACTGGCACCACCAAATTCTTCAATGATGCGGCAGAGGGGCTCTTGGCCGGGCTCATCTGGAAATTGAAAACAAGTTATCCAGACCATTGTACCCTGCCGCACCTCATTGCTATTTATCAGCTCTTGGATACGGACAGCCTGATCGCTTTTTTGTCCTCCAACACCACCGCCAAGGCCATGGCCTCCGCCTTTATCAGCGGAAAGGAATCTGAACGCCAGACGGCAGGCGTAAAGAGCAGCCTGGCCAATGCCCTAAAAAAGATCAGTACCCAAAGGATCTTTATGGCCCTGTCCGCAGACGAGGTGCCCTTGGATATCAATAACCCTCAAAATCCTGCGATGGTCTCTATTGTGAACAACCCGAAATTTGAGACCTCCTTTTCTCCCATCATAGCCACCCTGATCCATACGATAACCAAACAGATGGCGGTACGGGATATGCTCTCCTCTTTTTTGTTGATGGAAGAGGCGCCAACAATTAGGTTACTTAACATGCACCGAATCCCGGCCACCTTAAGGAGCTATGATATTGCCACGGTCTACGTGATGCAGGACAAGGTGCAAAACGATTTGATGTACGGGGATAAGGCAAGCAGGGCCATTTTGGGCAATCTGTCCTACCAATTTTTTGGTAAGGTGAACGATCCAGACACTGCCAAATATTACGAACGGTTCTTTGAGATCGTAAAACGGGAAACCAAAAGCGTCAATCAGGGCCACAACCTAAGTTTCGATACCAGGATTACGACAGGGGAGAAGGAAGTGGCGAAGGTGAGGGCGGATGCTTTCTTTAGGTTACAGGAAGGGGAGTTCATTACCTATGCGGATGGGAAGGATAAAAAGGTACAGTTCAGAATCCCAAAGATCGACAGGGGCTTGCCTGATGATCAAGAAGTTTTCACCCAGGCGGACCTGGAGATGAATTTTGAAAGGATCCATCTGGAGGTCAAAGGGCTTTTTGGGAAGTAATTTATCTAGTTTTTTGATTGTACTTTAATGTTTCGCTTTGTACCATTAGCTTTGGTTGAAAACGAAAGATGTCACCATGCTCTTTGATTTTTTTCTTTCTAAAGACTTTTTTAAGAGGTAATGAAACCGACATAGGAGGTTCATGAATACCTTTAAAAACAATAAACAAGCAATGAATAAACACTTATTATGCAACCCAACGGTAGTAGGGGAGTGTAATGTGTGTGGAATGGTATTTTATTATCAAATTAGATTTTCGTAATAGTTTACTTGTTAAAAAAAACATATATTTAAACTATCCTTCATTCCAGAATATAAATTGCTCTATCTATATTAGTATTAGTAGAATAAAGTAGAAAGCGATTTTAATTTATTTCTGAATGACCAAAAGATGTAAAACGTCTATTTGGACACAATTAAATACAAGCGCAGCATAGCAATACATGACTAGAACTGATAAAGACTCCTTTATGAACCTACAAATCCATTTTAGGAATATAAATAAAGACAATAGATATGAATTGTCTTAAGAAGTAAACATATCCTTTAATTTATTGTATAAGCGAACTAAATTATTATAACATTATGAAAATCAAAATCGGTACTGACAAATCTAGTTTATATTTAGATATATTGCTTGCTTATTTGGTAAGGGCAATAAAACATATGGACCTTGGAGAAGGTACTTTATTGTACCCTATTCCACTTGATAAATTTGTGGTTAATAACGCTGATGACATTCCAGAAATTACAATTGGTATTGACAAACACATTGAAATGACATTGGAATCTAGTAAGAATGAGGAAAAACATTATAGCCCCAAATTGCATTATTGTAAAGGCTCCGATTTGACTAAAGCTTCAGAACAATCAATAAACTGGAGTAATATCTTCCATATCAGTGATATGGGGTCAGGGCCTGACGCCAAAATCACCATTTCACCAGATGGGTTTTTGTATGTAAAATCAGATGATACTAATAAAAACTGTACTATTGATTTAAGATCAGAAGCACCTCCTTTAGAGCGTTATATTGGTTACAGTGCTGTTTTATCCTTGAATATGGAAACAACGAAAGATGGACACAAAAAACGCTTGTATTTTATCCTAGACCCGTTAATGAAAGTTAGTTCTAATCAAGGCTGATAAAATGTATAACACAATTCATTGGCATGCATTGAAATTGGGTTTGCATAAAAAGATCTTGTGGTTTTTTCTCCTATCCTTTGGTTTTGGTTTTTTTGTAAATGCGCAGTCTCAGCGGAAGGTAGATAGTCTTATTTCTATTTTAGAAACTAAAACAATAACACAAAAAGAGAAAGCTAGACTTTTAAGTAAAATTGCATATCACCATCCTATACCAATGCAGTCGCTTGACTATGCCAACGCATCTTTAGCAATTGCGAAGGAACTAAACGATGATGAACTAAAAGCAGAAGCATGGGAAGAGTTAAGCCATGTTGAACGATTGTTGGGTAATAATCCAAAATCGTTTGAAGCTTCTTATAATGCATTACGCATTTATGAAGAACTCAAAATGATAGAAAGACAGGCAGCATCTTATGTTCAAATCGGATCTAACTACGTTAATGATAAAGATTATCCTTCTGCAATTCTTAATTTAAGCAAGGCTAGTGATATTTACAAAAAAAGTAATACTTCAAATTACGCAATAACTTTAGTCAACTTGGGCGAAGCTTATAGGCTATCTGGTGATTTGGACTTGTCTATAGATACCTTTAATGAAGTAATTAAGCTCAATGACGCACTAAATGATGATTTAATTTTAGCTTATACCTCAGGAAATCTGGGAATGGCATATGCTGCGCAAGGCAAAACTCTTGAAGCTAAGCAAAAGTTAGAAACTGCTATAGAAATTTTAGTGATTTTGGGCGATCCTTATTCTTTATCTATTTTTTTAGCAGAAATGGGCAATATTTATACTAAAGAGAGACAATTAATTAAGGCCGAAATGAAATTTTTAGAAGCCTTGGACTTGGCTAGGCACAATGGTCTAAAAGAGCAAATACGAGATTTTAGTGCATTGTTGTCTACATTTTACGAGAATCAGCAATTATATAAAAAAGCCTTAATCTATAAAAAAGACTTTCAAAAATATCAGGATAGCTTAGTAAATAAAGCTAATATTCAAAAAATAGAACAACTTAAAGCAGGTTATGAAATTAATAAACGAGAAACCGAGATTAATTTATTGAATACTATTAATGCCAATCAAAGAAATAAAATGTTAATTCTTGGTGTTGGTATTTTCATATTCAGTCTTTTAGCCTACATGTTATATAAAAGTAACAAAGCTATCAAAAAGGTAAGCAAACGTGTCTCTGCCCAAAATGTAATTATAGAAAAACGTGAACAAGAAAAAGCACTCTTACTAAAAGAACTCAATCATCGGGTTAAGAACAATCTGCAAATGATATCGAGTTTATTAAATCTACAAAGTCGAGAACTTAGCGGTCACCCAGCTCAAGAAGCCTTGTTAACAGGTAAAAATAGAGTAGAAGCTTTGTCTTTAGTACATCAAAAGCTTTATCAAGAAGGTATAGAAACAAAAGTGTTCTTAAAAGATTATATAGAAGAATTAGTTCTCGGGCTTTTTTATGGGTATAATATTAGTTTTGAACCAGAACTGGATATTGATGATTCTAGTATCTCTATAGACAAAGCCATACCAATAGCATTAATCGTAAATGAAATGGTCGTTAATTCTTTAAAATATGCCTATAATGGCACACCGTCACCTAAATTTAGATTGGTCCTTAAAAAAGTAAACGATACGCTTGAAATAAATATCAGTGATAATGGCATAGGTTTTACTGAGAAAGAAGGGGCTAAGCAAAATTCCTTTGGTCTTAAATTAATAAAATCGCTGATTTCCCAATTGGATGGCAGTATGGAAAGAGTCAAAACTAAGGGTACTCATTGGCAAATTATGATAAAAAATATTTAAATTTTAAAAATTCATATCGCATGATTCCAAGCATTGCTAGGGTAAAAATACTCATAGTAGAAGACGAAATTTTATTGGCTAATGACATTGCGAACAAACTTAGTGATAACAACTACCATATTTTAGGTATAGCAGATACGGTAAAAAAGGCCTTAGAATTTTTAGAAAATAATCAAGATATTGATATGGTCTTGATTGATATTATGTTAAAAGGTGAGTTTGATGGTATAGAATTGGCACGTTTTATAAATGAGAAGTATCATATACCATTCCTATTTTTAACCTCACATGCAGATAATTATATTGTGGAAAGAGCAAAAAGTGTAAAACCTCATGCCTATTTACTGAAACCTTTTAACGACCGTCAGGTATGTATAGCAATAGAGCTTGCTTTAAAGAACTTTTCTAATAAAGCGGCAGAAAACGAAATGCAAACAAAAAAACAGTTTGCTGCTACAGAAAATCAGGTACTAAACATTAAGGATAGCTTATTTCTTAAAAAGAACAATCATTTTGAGCGTGTGCAGCTTCAAGAAATCCTGTATTTAGTAGCAGATAGTAACTATTGTTCGGTTTATACCAAAACTGATCGTTTTATCTATTCTGTTGGACTCAATAGGATTGAAGAGCAATTACCCACCAGCCGTTTTATGCGTGTACATCGGAGCTATGTGGTTAACATTAACTCAGTAAGTGGCTTCGAAGGCAATATGCTTTACATCTCCGATACTAAAATTCCTGTTAGTAAGTCTCATAAAGATGAAGTTTTCAGGCTCTTCAAAACTATATAAATCCTTTATCACATTTTAGCTCTTTTAATTAATTGACTTTGCAAATTCCACTTGCTCATTAATTCTAGTACTTCACTAGAATAACCTATCCATTCACTCATCTATTTTCTTTGCCAGGTTTTGTTTTTTCAAATTTGATCAAGGAAAAATAAATATTAACTTTTAAATACTTATAAATAATGACAAATTCAGATGACAACAACGATGGGCAAGTAAAAAAGTATTATTCAACTAATCATGATGCTACGGCAATTTATGTTACTACTGAAAAAGATCAAAAAATGAATGATGATACAATCGCAACATTCAAAAAAGCTTCTCATTTAAACGCCCTACTAACTGAAGCCATTACTAAATCAGGCAGGGATAAATATGATTATGAAGCAGCATATGCCATACTCTCAGGTAGTGGATATTTTAGTCTAAGTGAGGCGAAAGATGTCACTTACACCCATACTGATTTTTCAGTAACAATTGATGTTGGAATAATTGCCTCTATCGTAGGCACTGCAGTTGCGCCTGAAATGGAAGCAGCTTTGACATCTGTAATTCAAGATTTTGGAGGGGCGTTAACTGTAAGCGGAACGGTAGATAATGAATCCCAAAAAAAAATGAAAACAATTCTATGGGCGGAAGACGAAATGGGTATTCCGGATGTTTCAATACAAATGTATTTCCTTAGTAGAGATGAAGCCAAAACATTTATTAAAACTCCTTGTTCTACTTCAACAACAGATGCTCTTACCTTTAATTATCATACGTTTGAAGTTAGGTTTGTTGACCCTGATTGGTTTGATACATTTACAGACGATTTTCTTTCTTCAAAAGATCATGACAAACTATTAGCACAATTTATGAATCTTATTCCAAAAACTGCTTAGACAATAAATTTGCCAATCTTAGGGCTTGTTTTACTTACAATACTCCTGTTCACAAAAAAATGGGAGTATTGCTTAGCTTAACTATGTAAACTAAATTTAATAGGAATTATTAAAACGTATTATTCATATTTTTTACATAAAAATAGTTTAGATGAAATTCCTGAGAGTGACTTTTGAGTATATAGAAAATAAAATTAAATAAAAAATAACATGATTGACAATGTTACTAATTTCTTGCTTAATCCCGCTGCGTTTATTATTGGAAATCCTATTGTTCTAAATTCAATAAATCAAGATTTAATAGGTGGAATTCCAGCGATTAATAATCTTAGAACCTTTTTCTCACTTTCAACAAATACGGTTCACGGTGTTCCTGGATTGTTAGATTTTCCGACATTACGTATGCAACCTATTGGTGCCGCTGCAGTTCTCCACCAACCTGGCGGTGGAGTATTAAATACATTAGATGCTATGTATTGTAGAGCCGCCAATGGTGGAGATGCATTTAATATTATGCCTTTCTGCGACATTTCATCAATTCCAGCTGCAGCAGATGCTCATATTCTATTTACCACTGGTATGAATGGGTGTTCAATGATTATTGTATCTGCTGTACCAGCTGGTGCAGCGCCATTAGCGCCGGGTAGTTGGCGAATACTTCATGATCACGATCATCGTAGCATAGCAGCATGGCTCGCAGCAGGTTACACAGTACAATTTGCATGCTATGCTGATGTAGCTGAGGCAGGTATCTTAGGGCCTCATATACATAGTTACAATCCAAATAATTATCCTTGGGGTTATGATGCAGGGGCTCACTTTGGTTTCGCACTACGAATTGTAACAAATTTTCTCTATTGGGACGGAGTCAATTGGAGTTTTAATAGTCGTCATTATCACGCTTCTGGAATTCATATTTTGGATATTGATTCACCTCCAGCCTTGGCCGGGCCAACAAGTACCCAGACAATTATAATTTAATTATCTACCAACTTATAAAAAAAGATTAATGCCCCCTGTACTTACCCGATTGGTGTTTAAAAACAAAAAAATCAAACTGAATGAGCCATGAAAAAACCTTTGGGTAGCATTAATAGGTTATTCCCCAAAAAGAACCTTTGACATTCTTAATTCCACCTAAAACCTTTGTATAACTAGTTAATTTTGACTTTTTCGAGAATAATGTTAGTCGGCGTCTATCTAATTAGGAAATAAAGATGTTCACATAGAGTATGGATAAGTTAGGCGAGTATATAACCTACTATCAAATAGACAATTTTAAATAACTGTCACAGCTATACATTATGCCAAATAGAACTTAAAAAAGGTTTTTTGAAAAATAATGAGGTAGCAAGTGCTGCAGAAATTTTTATTTCTAAAATTTTGTGCTTTTGAGGCAATCCGATGGATTGGTTTTGAAAAATTTATTGACGAAAAGCTTCTTGTAATTCCAACACTGGCTAAACTTAAAATACAAAATGTTCTATAATGTTCTGCGTTATGTAACCTGAGCTTTGGTTAAAAGCGAAAGGTTCTTCTTAAGTTTCTTGAAAAAATTTATTCTAAAAGTTTCTTCAGCAATGTTAATGGAACACTTTTGATACGACGACGTAGGAGGGAAGTGTAATATGTGTGGAATGGTTTATAAAGTGACTTATTGTCATATTTGCACTATTTATTGAAAGTATTTGTCAGTTACTTAATTCAAAAACAAATATTTACAAAATGGTACAACTGTTGATTTAATAAAACTTTAACATTTCAAAAGTTTCATAATATGAATGAACCATCCAAAAAAACAAACCAGAATTCGAGTTCTACATCTGACAAAGATTCATCCATAAAAAACTTTATTTCAAAATTAAAAAAACTTAGATATAGTTTTGTTCAAATATTTTTCCAGGAGAAAGATAAGGCAGAACCAATTAGCTCTTTAGCAGCAAAAGTACTTAAGTCTAAAAAAGAAATTGAAAAAATCCAACCTTATCTAAATAGACTAAATAGTGCGCTTTCAAGTGAAGATGTAACTAATATTGCTCTTACTGGTACATACGGTTCAGGGAAAAGCACAGTAATTAAAACCTTTCAAGATATATACAAAGCAGAGGACCCAAATAATGATTTTAAATATTTAAACATTTCTTTGGCATCTTTTAAAGATGAAATATTAGATGAAGAAGATGAGTCAAAAAAGGAAAATAAAAATGAAGAAAGCTCAAATGGAATTAAAAATGCTCTTTTATCAAAACGGCATAAAGACTTTGAAAAGCTATTAGAAGTTAGTATTCTTCAACAAATGATTTATCATGTTAAGCCCTCAAGAATTCCTGATTCTCGCTTTAAAAGAATTGTAAACTTTACAAAATGGAAATTAATTATTACTTCTATCTCTTTTGTAATATGGCTTATTTCTGCATTCTCTATGTGGCAGTTTAATGTTTTTAGTAAAATAAATCCTTTTGCATGGACATTTTCTTCTAAAGATTTAGATTTTACTTCACTTATTATAATAAGTATCTTTTTAAGTGGGTTGTCAAAAATTATTTATAGTCTTATTAGAACTTTTGGCAATTCACGTATCAGCAAGATAAATATTAAAGGAGAGCTTGAACTAGGTGAAAAAGTTGATAAGTCTATACTAAATCAGCATCTCGACGAAATCATTTATTACTTTCAAAGAACTGAATTCAATGTAGTTGTTATTGAAGACTTAGACAGATTTAAGGATACAGAAATTTTCACAAAGCTAAGAGAAATCAATTTGCTGTTAAATAATAGTGAGCTCATACGAAGAAAAATTGTATTTGTTTATGCTATTAGAGATGACATGTTTCAAGGTAATGAAAGAATCAAATTTTTTGATTATATAATACCAGTTATTCCATTTATAAATCCTTCCAATGCGAACGACAAGCTGACAGAACTACTTAAAGAAGAAGATTTAATTAGTGTTTTTTCGCAAAGTTTTATTGACGACGTTGTTACTTTTATTGATGATATTGATATGCGTTTGCTAACAAATATTTTACAAGAATATTTGGTATATAAAGAAAGTCTTACTCATGAACTTACTCAGGACAACTTACTTGCGATAGTCATCTACAAGAATATTTATCCAAGAGATTTTGCTAAACTGCATAAAAATGAAGGAGACTTGTTTGATTTCATATCTAATAAAGCCACTTATGTTAATGATATGATTTCTAAGTTGGATGAAGAAATTGCTACTAATATTCCATTAATTTCAGGTTTACAAAATGAGAAGATAAAAAATGAAAAGGAGCTTAAAGAGGTTTATTTATTCAACATCATTAGTCAATTAGATAATCCATCTGATATTTTCATAGAAGGCAAGCCAGTACCATTGAATAAACTTTTGGAACAAGACAATTTTAATTCCCTAATTAATGAACAAAACATTAATTATAATACATTAATTATTAATCGTTCCTATAATATGTACACAAAGACTAAAAAATCTTTAGATAAGTCGTTTTCTGATATTGAAAGGGAAATAAATAAGTTTCACAAATTTAATGAAAGAATTGAGCATATAAATAATAACAATGATAATAGGCTTGAAGAGTTAAAAGAACAAAATGAACTATTAAAGGAACGAAAAGAAGAGATTAAAAGGTGGAATATTAAAAATATTTTCCAGAACCAAGACGTAAGTGTTTATTTAGGTCCATTTATGGGTAGTTTACTAATGAGAAGTTTATTAGTTAATGGATATATTAATGAAAATTACTTAGACTACATATCTCTTTTTCATGAGGTTAATATTACAAAAGGAGATTATACTTTTATTAGAAAAGTAAAAATTGGAGAAAGCTTGGATTTCAATTATAAGATTGAAAAATTAGAAAATCTAATAAAGAAGATAGATGAAAGCCATTTTGAAAAGGTTGCTATATTAAATCATCAAGTTATAGAGTTCATTTTAAAAAATAAAAATCAATACAAATCTAGATATGAGTCTTTAAAAAAACTACTGAAATCTGAGAATCAAAAAGTAATTGATTTCATTGATAGGTTTAAAAGAAGTGAACAAACGGATAATAAAATCTTATTCAAAGAATTGCCAAGTATATGGCAAGGTTTTTGGAATTTTATAACTACAAAAGGTAAGTTTTCCGAGAAGAAAACTAACGAATACCTTCAGCTTATTGTTACTCATGCAAATTTAGCAGACATAAAGAACTTTAACAATATAAAGTCTTTCAAGCAGCATTTTTCTATATTATCTAACCTTGCCGATTTGGTAAAGGATAAAGACCAGACTGAAAAATTAAAATCAATTATAGAAAGTTTTAAAATCAAGTTTGATAATATATCTGAATTAAATTATAACAATGAATTTTTATATGACTATGTATTAACCAATGATTCTTACGAAATAAAATATACTAACCTGTTAGCTATTACGACCGACGAGGGGAAAAGCGAAGAAGATTTTAGAAGTTCAAATTATACTACCTTAAGGCACTTAGAGAACAAATTACCTCTTGCTTATATTGAGAAAAATATTGAAACATATGTAACAAATGTATTCTTAACATTAGAGAATACAAAGGAGACAGAGGATGCTTTAATTTCGCTTTTAAATAATTCTGATTTAATAATTCCAACAAGAAAATTAATTCTGGAAACCACTGCGACAGTTTTTCAAAATCTATCAGACTTTGATGATATTGAAATAAAGGAAGAGATTTTAAAACAGTTAGCTGTTAATACTAGTTGGGTTAATGTAATGGACTATTTCAATAGTTACACAAAAGAAAACTTGGATAGTATCTTAATTAACTATCTTGATAATGATGATGTTTACAATGAATTAGGTAAAAGTAATTTGTCTTCACTTAAGGATGATAATGAGGTTAAGAAAAAACTTGCGCTGGCAATCATTTATTGTGATGAGCTAAGTTTGGAAAGTCACACTAAACTCAGAACTTGTAAAAGTTCAGGCTGGACTGGACTAGTGCTCAAAGGGCTCTCTTCTGATAAAGTTAAATCCATGATTGAATCCAAGTTTTTTACATTGTCGGTCGAATATTATGATAAAGTAAAAGAAGAATTTCCTGGGCTTCATATTAATTTAATTGAAAAAAGTTTTATTACGTACATTAAGAATTATGCCGCATATGAAATGAATGAAGAAGACCATTCGTCTATAATGCAATCCATAGTTTTAAGGGATGCACAAAAAAAGGAATTTTTAAATACTTTAGATGAAAACGAAATAATAGAAGATGCTGTTATAGCTAGTTCAGCAACTAAGGTATATGTGAATGAAAAAGTTAGCAATCTTAGTTATAGTCTTTTGTATGGGCTATTTAAGGGAAGTAGTTCTAATGAATATAGAATACAATTGTTTAATTTGAATTCTAATAACATTGATAAAACCCAAGCTAAGAACTTAATTGGACAATTAGGACATCCATACAATAGACTCATAAAATCAAGAAAACAAGCTAAGATTGCTATTAATCCTATTAACCTAGAGTTTACCAATAACTTAATGAGTTTAGGAATAATAACTTCTAATAGGGAAGTTAGAGGTATGATTAAAGCTGTCGCATCTGCCTAATAGGATTCGTATAATTTGAGTTTATTCTGTCAAATAGAATCTCGATGTTAAACTGGGCCTCATAAAATTTTGGTCAAAACAATAGGAGAAATGAGCGTGCATATTTTAGGGGTTTAGTAATAATGCTTTTTAAGAGTTTTGATTATACAAAGGATTTTAAAGCAATGTAAATAGTTACAATGTTTCCTAAAATTTAGCGAATGAGCCGTTAATTGTTTCCAAAATAATATGCAGCCTTGAATTTTTGTTTCTTTTGTTTCAAGACAAAAGATAATGAAAGATTGAAAAGAAAGATTATTTGAACTTCTAAATACAACAAGTGTATAGAAATTTATTTTTCTTAAATTTTATACTCTTGTGGCAAGCTTACGAGAATCGTCTAAAATTTTTTATTACCTACATTTTATTGAATATGCGATTTTTAATAAGAGCAAAAGGTTAGCTTTTATTTTGGCGTTGGCAAGCGTTGGATAATTGTGTGTAAAATAAATTGCTAGAGCAATTTGATTTTATAAAACAATCGAGCGCTTGGTAGCGGCTATTTTACATAACGGCTAATTATAGATACAAATTTTTTTAAACGCTGCGAAGCAAACCGCTTATTAGTTTAATGACCCAAGTTCCAATTATTCTAATGAAAACGAATACTACTGGGATATTTTACATAATACTACATTATAGCTATCAAATGGATAAACCACTCTTATTGAATAAACAATACATTTGTACTATAATTTTTGTTATGTATAATTGAAATGATTTTCTTGATAAGAATAAACATCTATTATCTTAATTTCAATCGTAAATTCCTCCCGCCACGTAACTCATCCAAAGTGACCAATAGCCTTTCATTTTTACCCAAGGTAAACTTTGGATACACTTGTACAAACTGCACTGTGGATCCGGAACTGACCTTGGAAGGTCTCTTGAATTGATAAATTGGTTTTAAGGGTACTTCCTGAAAGGAGGCCTTTCTTTTTTTGGTGCCGTTCACCCTGTAAAGGTCCAAGGCGTTGATTTCATAATCGATCTGTGTTCCGTTCTGGATCTCAAAGACTACAAAGACCTTATCTCCATGATATAGGCTATTGGTCATGCTAAGGGCCATCCCTTTATTATGCTTTATTTGATTGAACGGCCTAGGCGTTTTTAGTAATTGGCCGCATAATTTTTCTAACTCCGTAGCCTCGGAATTCTCTGCTATCGAATCCAAAGTCGTAACTGTTTCATTTTCTTGAAACCATAAGCTAGTCTGCTCCGTTTCATTTCCAATACTTTCTTCTTCTGTAATGAAATAATTGAGCTTAGACAGTTTTTTCCCATATCGCAGAATATAAGAAAAGACCTGGCCATTGGTTCCAATGACCAAGAGGTTGCTTTCCGCACCTGGGTAGGCTTGTAAAAGCCCAAAGTACTGCTGTTTTTCCCTATTGAAACTGAATACATAATTAGCGGAGCCTGTAATCCCCTGTTGTATGGGGCTGGGGAAGAATAGGGCCACGGCCTTGTGCTCATTGGCAAAGATAGTGTCCAAGGGTTTAGTGTCTTGTGCAGATGCAATCCAAATGGAGCAAATAAATATAAAAGGGTAGAGCATTTTTTTCATGGTTTATTGTTTTATTGATGATGGTAATTATTGACTTTTTAAGAGCAATTGATAATTATCCGCGACCAAAACCTTTACGGTGCGGTTGTTTCGTTGGAATACCTTTGTGATACCTCCCACCTGGGGAACTCCAGGGAGGTTGATGTCCTGAACAATGTCATCCGCCACTTCTCGGGAGGCATCGGATTTGAAACTGTTCTCTATATAGACACCCTCCAATCCGTCCTGCAGATCATAAGCCTTAAATGTCAAGGGCACATGGTCTATATTTTCAATTTTGATCATTACCCGATTGGGTTGAAAAGTTACTATTCCGTAAACCTTTGTATTCACTGGGAATAGGGTAGTGCCGATCAATACCTTTTGGGTCAGTTGAAGTTGTATCCTGCTATTTGCCTTTAGGATCTGCTCTCCATCCACCTTTGCAAAAAGCACACTGGATGTTGACCCTGAAGACCCATCTTCGATGGGTTGTGGATTGGCACTAAAAAAAAGCTGGTGCTCCAATCCTATTTCTTTTAAGGAAACAGTAGGGTTCCATTCTTGCTTCGGGATATCCTGTTCAGTTTTTTCACGGGTCTCGTAGGTTTGCCTTCCAGCTCGCTCGGTTTCCCGATCTGTATACTTGCCGTATATACTGTCCAATTCCCTTTCCCTTTTCTTTTTCACAAGGTTGTAATCAAAGGCACCTATGGAATCGAACAGCTTTTCATCGTAAATACTCGGGGCATTGGTCTGCCTTACTTCCTTAAGTTCATTAAGGGCATACAGTTTGGAGGAATAGTCTTTTTGCTGCTGTTCCAATTTTGGGACTTGAGTCTCTTGCAAAACATCATTTTGGTCATCTCCTTCCCCTAAGACCAAATAGGTGTATGAAAGGATAAACAGAATAACGACCAGTATCACGGATCCAAATACGATTTTGTTCTTTTCTATATTCATGATAGATTAGGTTTAGTAGCCCTTAAGGGCTATCATTATTAGTTTTCTTTAGGCTGTTCTCAAAATAATTGGTAATCAATAGGCCATGGGTGTTCTTGGGAAAATTACGGTCCACGGTTATCAATTGGCCAGTACTGATCAGGATATAGTGATCTATGACCGTGCCCCGGTTGATTTCAAAATAGGTCGTGGTCCTGAACTTATAGGGTTCTGCCGTTAGATCCAGTTCTGTATCTATTTGTATGACCTTTTGTACCAAGGAATATTGCAATAGTCTGTTATAGACCCCATCCGCTTTTTTCTGTCGGTAGAGGTTGTCCACGGAACTATCGCCCAACCATAGGGCCTTCTCAAGGTTCTTTTCATAATTACTGGCATCGAGACCATAGAAATAATGGTGGAACAGGTCCAAATGCGCCAGGGCCTCCACTTCCAGATTTTCCTTTTGGGAGACCAGTTGGAGAGGAATTACATTGCCATCCGTACTGATGGCAAAGGCATTATCCAGACTTTCTTGGTAGATGTTATAAACCATTAGTCCCGAAAAGAAACTGGAACCCAAGGCAATGACCACTACCGAAAAGACGATGAGCCGATTCAAATGCAATACCTGATAAATATTTCTGTACGCTGTTTTCATTTAGGTGAAGAGTTTAAAGGTGAAAGAGGTAGCCTTCCTGTAGAGTTTGAATTTTAGAAAGACAATAAAACCAATGCTACCCAACTGTACCAAGGGGGCAAAGGCAGTGCTTCCAAAATCAGTACCCAACAGATCGGACCAAAAATTAGTATTGATCTCGGTATAGAGGTTATTGACAAAGACATTGACCAGAAAAAAGGCAGGGACAACCATATACACAGCAGCATATAGCTTGAAAAAGGTATAGGCCATGCTCCTGAATTTTTCGAAAACCGCCAGACTGATGATCAAAGGGAAAAAGGCCTGCATGATCCCCAATAGGAAATAGCGTTCCGCCAAGAAAAGGGGATAGATGAAAAGATCCAATAGCCAAAGGAACAGCCCTATGATAAAGGCGAATATTTTCAGGCCGAATAGGGGAGTGACCAATGCCTCGTACAAAAGGGCCATTGCTTTTTTCGCTGCTTCTAATGCACCCACCTCCTGTTCAAGATCAATATCCTGGAGCTGTAAGGGAAGTAGGGCAGGGGCTGTGTCCCGATATTGGGATTCAATGGCCACCAAAATCCCATCGAAGACCCCCAATACTTGGGTGGAGAAAATGGCCAAAATCACCGCCGCAAAATTCTTGGCCAGTTCTTCCGGACTCAAGCCCCAGGTGTAACCGTATTTATTGACCACCCCTTCATTGTATTTTTTTAGGATATTGATCAGAAAAAAGAGCACGGCCAAAGCTTTCATTCCCCCAATGGCGTATTGGGAAAACTCACTGCTCTTTATGGTCTGGAAAACAGTGTCCACATATTCCAATCCCATCCCCAATATAATGGCCGCCTCCATCATTAATAATTGATTTCCCGATTATTGATCCTATCCTGCATTTCCCGAAAAGAGATTATTTCCCGATAGCGGCGGGTCTTCTGCTCTATCTCCACAACCATTTCCTTGGATTTCAATTCCTTTTCCTTTAGAATGGTGGCCCTTTCGGCATCAGTCATCTTGAGGTAGTCACTGGATAGGATCTGGTCTATAAAATCCAGATCCTCCAAGGAGTTTTCAATAATGGCATTAAAGGAATCGGAAACCCTATTGATCTCATGGGGTTTTATATAGGGTGAATACAGGAGTTCCCTGAGATCGTTTTGGACAATATCGAACAACCGTTGGTTGTTATTTGCCATTTCCCTGACGGCCTTCAATTGCTTAAGGACATCGTTGACTTTTTGGATGTTCTCCTTCTGTTCTTTCAGGAACTCCACGGTCTTTAAAAGCTCGGAGGTTTGCTTAGCCGACTCCAACAAGGACTTGGCCAAAGAGATGAAGTTGGTGTTGTCATATACAGGCATCCCCTGGGCCGCACTATGGCTATTTGTTATCAGGGTTAATAATGCTGAGATTACTATGATTTTTAGGTTCATAGAGTTGATTTTAGATTGTTTATTTGTTGTACATATGCAGTAATTGCCTTTTCCATACAGCCATATTTATTGTAAAGGGCCATTATAGCCGCGTTTTCTGGGCCATCGGTGAGATAGGCGGCATAGACCTCAGGGGGTACCTCCAAACGGAAGATGTTGCTTTCCTTGCCGATTTTTATAAATACCTCGGTATACTTTCGTGGACCGATCAGGTTGTTCTTGATGGATTTTAATTGGTTCAGGTCGTGACTGGAGAGGTTCAACCGTTCTTTTAATGCATCATAGCCCTTTTCATTGTTCAGGCTGTAAATGACCTGGGTGTTCTCCAAAATGCTGGCAGAGGTGGAATTGTTGGGCAATTGGTTGATGGATTGTAGGATGATACCTATGGCCCCATTTTGTTTTCGGATGGCCTGATAATAGAATTCCACACTTTCAAGCACATTGTCAAATTTTAATTGTTTGGCAAATTCATCAAAAAGGATGATACCCTTTTCTGCCCGGTTCTTCCAGATGGTCCTTTGAATGGCCGATTTGATTAATTTCAGCATAACGGACAAGATTTCCTTGTTGTCCTTTACTTCATCCAACTCAAAAATGATCAACCCCTTGTCCTCGATTTTATAGGTCTGGTCCTCCTTCAGTTCGAACAAGAAGCTATAGAGTCCACTGCCCACATATTCTGATAGGATGTGCAGGAAGTTGGTGATGTTAAAGTAATCGGGATGTATTTTGAGATCCTCAAGAAGGTGTTCCCTATGGCTATCGATAAAGTCATAAAAACTTTGCAAGGAATGGTCCTTGTGCACTTTTTGATAGTAGTGCAAGAGTATCTTCTTAAGCGATACGGTTTGGGCCTTGGTCACCTTTAGCTCACTGGCCAATATTTCAAACAAGAATATAGAAAGATCTTCTAAGCGTTCGGGGGTAAGATCCTCTTTGTTAGAGATGTAAAAGGGATTGATGCCCAAGTTTTTGCCGCTTTCGTACCTTAATACGGCATATTGGTCGGGATACAAATTGGCGAACTTGGTATAGGATCCCCCAAGATCGATGATGACCAACCGAATCCCATTTTCAAAATACTGCCTCAGAATATTGTTGGCGAGAAAGGATTTTCCTTCTCCGGTAGGGGCAAAGATGACAAAGTTGCGGGCCTTGATCCGTTTCTTATGCTCATCCCACACATCCTTTAATATGGGTATATTATGTTCCCTATCATTGAAGAGGATCCCTGTCTCATCAGATCGGTAATTGGTATTGTTGAGAAATAGGCAAAGACTGTGTTTTAGATCGGTAACATATAAATCTTCATTGGAAAAATTTGAAGAGAAGCAACAATAGCTGTTCAAAAAATAGTTCTTTCGCTCTTCCCCCCTCGGATAGTAGGGGAAGATGTCCAAGGCTTTGAATTCCGCTTTTATGGTCGATGATATCCGTTTGAGGTCAGTTTCCTTGTCCGACCAATAGATGATGTTCAAATGGCCACGGATGATCCTAGAGGTTTCGTCCGCATTGATCTGGTCCTGGATATGCTGGATTTTCTTCAGTACCACTTTGTTCTGGGAGCCAAAATTGGAGCTCTTCTGCAGTTCCTCAATTTTCTTGTCGAGCAATTTTCTCCATTTCTGTTTGTCGTCCAGATAGATGATCTGGTTGACAATATGGTTTTCTTTCAAGGTCAGTCCCAGCCCATCTATAAATCCCTGATGGAATACAAAATCATCGGAAGTGAAACGGTCATTGGTCTTACTACTCTGCACACATTCTCCAAAACAACCTTCATTGTTGACCGCAAGGACATCAAAAAAGTGTTCCCCAATGGCAATATTGGATTTATCCAACAGCATATCGGTATCAAAACCTTCATTATAGCCGTTGAAGTAATTATTGGTAAGACCTAGTATTTCAGATTCCAAAAGTGGCTTCAAGACAATCTTTCTGCTGTTATTGATAAAGGACGTCGCATCATTGACCACGGTTTTAAAACGGGATATAGATTCATCCAAGGAATCAGTTATGGAATGGGAAACCTTCTGGAAGGGATTTACATATTTGTCATTGTTCAATGCCCTGTTCCTGGTAAGGATGAAGAAGAGATAGCTCTTGTGGTCCAAATAGTCACGACCTTTAAAATAGTGTTGGGTGGCCTTGGATAGGAAGGTGTCTTTGGGCAATTGATCCGCTGAATAGGATTTCTTTAAATAGACATCTTGTTTATGGATGACCGTTCCCACAGGCATGGACTTGAAGGCTTGGAACCAGGTACTATGCAACTCATCAAAATCGGTAGAGGAAAGGGAATGTACTTCGGGTAGTCTTAAGGTAAACCCAAGCACCACATTTCCATTGCTGGCAAAAATGGCATTGCCCTGGAGATCCATTATAGGATGTTTGGAGACCAAGTTCAGCTTATTCATATTTCAAGGGACTTATTTGTTTATTACTGATGTTCTTTGGAAATACCTTTTGGTAATGGAGGAGTTGGGGTTGGTTGATCAATCTGGTAAAAACCACATATAAACAGGAATTAGCGCTTATGGTTCCAAGTATGACTAATAGGCTAAAAGAAAAGATAATGACCAGTAATGAGCCCAGGATGGAAAGCAACTGCAGGGCGAAGAGGGATAGGGGCAAGCCCCAGATCAATGCCCTTTTTCTAATGTTCTTATATGTCTCGAATCGTTTCATCAGACCACGATTCCTATAAGATAGGTGAAAATGCCAACGACGGCCCCGGCAATAAGGACAAAGACCAGTACCCTTGTAATGCCCTTTTTGAGATCTGCATTTTCACCGAAGAAATGCCCCGCATTGAACAAAAACCCAATTAGGAAAATAACACCTAAAATAATGGGAAAAATGGTCCTGATGGTATCAGATACATCGTTGACCGAATCTTCAATGCCACCAATCTGCGCAAATATTGCGCTAGTAATCAGAGAAAAAAGTAAGCTGAGATAAATGGATTTTTTCATAATAAAATGGTTTTAATGGCTGACCAATTTTGTTACTGAAAAAATACAGATTAATTAATTTAAAATATTGATAATCAATATTTTGTGAATAAAATTATGTTTGAATTGAATTGTGTCTGTTTGATTACAAATGGGAACGAAATAAATGGAATTTGAAGGGAGGGGTGTTGATAACAGTTTTTAGAAAATAACAAATAGAGGATTAAAACGTCAAGTTTTAATTTTTATCTTCTTAAAAACTCATTTTTAATGATATAAAAGAGATATTAAAAAGGTGACTTCTTCAAAGGGGCCTTAAGTAAAGAAAAGGACTACATTTTTGTAGAGAATAAAACGGATTAATTGCGTTTATATACTATATTAGTCAACCAAAGAGAATTAATACACTTTAGCCAAAAAGTTGGGCAAGACATATAGAAGCCAACGCTGAAAAACCCAAAAGAACCAGTTTTTTGCCAATGCTCGAACTGAATAATCTAACTTTGAAAACGATAAAAATAAATTTAGAATAAATGGCCAAACAGAAAGTAAAGGAAAAAGCTATTGAAGAAACCTTGTGGCAATCTTGCGACAAGTTGAGAGGTTCGGTAGAACCTGCCGAATACAAACACGTAGTTCTCGGACTGATTTTCCTCAAATTCGCCAGTGACAAATTTGAACAACGCAGAAAAGAACTGATTGCAGATAATAAAGAAAAGTATGTGGAAATGAAAGATTTCTACGCTATGAAAAATGTGTTCTACTTAGAAGAAATTTCACGGTGGAGCTACATCATCAAAAATGCCAAGCAAAACGATATTTCCTTAAAAATTGACACGGCTCTCAACACTATTGAGAAAAACAACCCTGCTCTTAAAGGTGCTTTGCCCGACAATTATTTTTCTCGTTTGGCATTGGACAAAACCAAACTCGCTTCCCTACTCGACACTATCAACGACATTGACACGCTCAAAGACAACGGACAAGATGTGATTGGACGAGTGTATGAATATTTCTTGGGTAAGTTTGCTTTGAAAGAAAGTAGCGGAAAAGGCAAAGGCGAATTTTATACACCCAAAACCATTGTGAATTTGATGGCGGAATTAATAGAACCCTACAAAGGCATCATTTATGACCCTTGCTGTGGAACAGGCGGAATGTTCGTGCAGTCTATCAAATTCATAGAAGCCCACCAAGGAAGCAAAAAAGAAGTTTCTATTTACGGACAAGAAAATACGCCAACCACTTACAAATTGGCGAAAATGAATTTGGCGATTCGTGGGATTGCTGCCAATCTTGGCGACAAACACGCAGACACTTTTTCCAACGACCAGCACAAAGACCTGAAAGCCGATTACATTATGGCGAATCCGCCATTTAACTTGAAAAATTGGCGAGGCGAAAACGAACTCTTGGACGACCCACGTTGGATGGGCTATGAAGTGCCACCCAAAAGCAACGCCAACTACGGTTGGATTTTGAATATGGTGAGCAAACTTTCTGAAAATGGAGTAGCAGGTTTTATTCTTGCCAATGGTGCACTTTCGGGCGGTGGTGAAGAATACAAAATCCGTAGAAAGTTGATTGAAAATGATTTGGTAGAAGCCATTATCATCATTCCGCGAAATACTTTTTACACGACTGATATTAGCGTTACGCTATGGATTTTGAACAAAAACAAAAAGCAACGTACCGATAACACCAAAGAAAAACCTAAAAGCTACCGAGACCGCACAGGCGAAATCCTGTTTATGGATTTAAGGCGTTGGGGCAGCGAGTACGAAAAGAAATACATAGAACTCACCGAAGACGACATACAGCAAGTAGCTCTAAACTTTCACAATTGGCAGCAAGCCGATTATGAAACTACCTACAAAGACATACCCGAGTTTTGCAAATCTGCCAGTTTTTTAGAATTGGAAGCCAACGATTTTTCTTTGGTGCCGAGCAAATTCATAAAGTTTGTGGACAAAGACAGCGGTATTGACTTTGACATCGAAATGAAACGCATACAACAAGATTTTAAAACCCTTTTGCAAGAAGAAAAAGACTCACAAGCACAATTGATAAACGCTTTTAAAACATTGGGCTATGAGCTTTAAAAAAATTGGCCCTTATATTAGAGAAGTTGACAAAAGAAATTCTGACTCAAAAATCACTTTATTGAGAGGTGTTTCAACTCGTAAGGTATTAATTGAATCGGTCGCCAATATGACAAATGTAAGCTTGCACAATTACAAAATTGCTGAGAAAGGACAATTAGTATATGTAGCTGATACTTCAAGAAGAGGTGAAAAAATTGCCATTGCTTTAAATGAAGACGAAACCTGCATAGTATCTAGCATCTACACTGTTTTTGAAACAGACCAAAATTATCTTTTACCTGAATACCTGTTCATTTGGTTTAATCGTTCTGAATTTGACAGATATGCACGTTTTAATTCGTGGGGCAGTGCTAGAGAGACTTTTAATTGGGATGATTTGTGTGATGTGGAAATCCCCATGCCAAGCATTGAAGAACAGCGCAAATATGTAGCCCTGTACAACGGTTTGCTCACCAACCAAAAAGTGTATGAAAACAGCTTGGCTGATTTGCAGCTGATTTGCGATACCTACATTGAGGATTTGATTAAAAAAGAGCCGCTGAAACGATTGGGTGAATATATCGAGTTGAATGAACAGCGTAATAGTGATTTGAAGTATGGTGTCGATGATGTTCGAGGTGTTTCAAATAGCAAGCAGTTTATGCCAACAAAAGCCAATAATGTAGGAAGAAATCTCGAAAGGTTTTATGTGATATCGCCAGGTGAATTCGTTTACAATAGTCGAACGACTCGTATGGGTGATAAGGTTGGCTTAGGCTATAACAACAATGAAGAAACCTTTTTAACAAGTTGGAATAATACCGCATTTAGAGTAAAGAAAGATTCTCTGAACATACTCAATCCAGCATATCTGTATTTATTTTTTTATCGTTCTGAATTTGACCGTTATGCTCGTTTCAATTCTTGGGGAAGTTCAACAGAACTATTTTCTTGGGCGGATATGTGTGATGTTCATTTGCCCATTCCGAGCATAGAAAAACAAGAAGCCATAGTTACCATTTACCACACTTTAGAAACCCGCAAACGCATCAACGAGCAGTTAAAAGAAAGCATTAAACCGCTTTGCCCTGTTCTGATGAAGGGGGTTGTGGAGAGTATGGAAGTTGAAAACCTTAAAATAGAAACGGTATGAATTTTATCCTAAGACTTTTTCTAACATTCAGTTCGGTTTCCTTCTTTTTGATTGTTTATTTAGTTCAAAACGAAGTCAATCCTTACGAGTGTATATTAGGAAAATACGCTTGGGTTACCTACGTGGTTTACGTTCTTATCCCTTTCATTCTAACTCTTATATCGCTTGGCATTTGCAAACTTTTGGCAAAATCTACAATCAACTCGGTTGTCTCGCTTGAAACATCAAACAACGACTTTCTTGCTAATTACTTGGCCTTCTTTTTTGTGGCTCTCAGTGTAAAAGGTATGCTTACGTTTTGGATAGTTTTTGGAATGACGATTCTCTTCACTTTTGTTTCAAGAGTATCGTATTTCAATCCAATATTTTTAGTATTTGGCTATAACTTCTACTACGTGCATACAGGCGAAAATGTGAAAGTAATGCTGATAAGCAGAAAAAAATTAAAGAGTCCGCAGACGTTTGAACCAATGTCTGTAAGGAGAATTAACGATTACACCTTTATAGAAATATGAGTGAACTATTGGGCAAAATACAGGGTGAGTATAAAAACATTCTGAATCAGCAAAACAGCATCATTGCTGATTTTGATGTTAACGCAATTGAGGCAATAGACTTTTCACCAGGGTACAAACCAGACGAAGATGAATGGTTTCGTATTGCAAACTTTTCGCAAAGTGATTATCACATTGATGAATGTAATGCGAACTTTAGCACAGCAAGTTTGAACCAAATTACGAATGCTGATTATCAAAGAATTGCAGCTATTGGGATTATTCAAAATGGTCAAAAGCACTTTCAAAGAATCACGCCTTCTCTCTTTGTAGCTCGCAAAACCATTCTTGATTATTCAGGAGCACCGCAAATAGTAGAACACAGAAATCAAATTGAAATCAGAAGTGAATCAGATGCTATTTACCTTTCTGCAAGTGATACACTCTATTTTAAAACCATTGGTAGAATAAAACTAATTTTTCCAGGAATAGAAGAATTGCATAGAGAAGCCACGCAAGATGAAGTGGATGCGTTTGTAGAAAATGATTTCATTGAATTAGACGGAGTGGAAGCAAATGCCATAGGAGCTTTGAATAGAAAACGAATAGCGGATATTGGAGCAAAATATAACGGTCTAACGCAAGCAAAGAAGAATTTGCTCATTGCCTATGCCAGAGACAAAGCAGGAGTTGAAATTGAAAACAAAGCTTTCAAAGTTCAGTCAGAAACCGACTTAAAGAAAGTACTTTACGCAATGGACCAACGCTATTATTACGCAGATATTTATGAAGAAAATCGAGTAGCAAGCTCGGTAAGAGTAGTTACAAACGAATAATGAAATTCACAGAAGCCAAATTAGAGCAAGCATTTATAGAGCTTTTAGGAAATGAAGGCTATCCACATTTTGTGGGCAGTAGTTTGGTACGTTCAAGCGAAGATGAAGTACTCATTGAGGAAGACCTAAAAACCTACTTGCTCACTCGCTATGAGAATGCTAACCTAACCGAAACAGAAGCTCAATCCATTATTCTGCAACTCAAAACCCTTTCTTCGGCAGACCTTTACGAAAGCAACAAAAAAATAATGCAGTGGTTGGCAGACGGTTTTATTCTGAAACGAGAAGACCGCACCCAAAAAGACATTCATATTTCGCTTATTGATTATGCAGGTTTAGACCGTCAACGGCAAAGTGAAAATTTAGACATTATTGCCGCTGAACCCGAAGAACAATATCCACCTGATACCAATATTTACAAGTTTGTCAACCAATTGGAAATTGTTGGCACAGAAAGACGTATTCCAGACGGCATTTTATACATCAATGGTTTGCCTGTGGTGGTTTTTGAGTTTAAAACAGCCATTCAAGAAAACACCACCATTCACAAAGCTTTTGTTCAATTAACAACTCGTTACAAAAGAGACATTCCCGAGCTTTTTAAATACAATGCCTTTTGCATCATCAGTGATGGTGTAAACAACAAAGCAGGCTCGTTCTTTGCCCCTTATGAATTTTACTATGCTTGGCGTAGAATTGCGGGTTTGGCCAAAGATGTGGACGGCATAAACAGTATGTTCACTTTGGTTCAAGGAATGCTGCATAAAAACCGCTTGCGAGACATTATTCAGAACTTCATCTACATTCCAGATTCATCCAAAAAAGACGAAAAAATCGTTTGTCGCTATCCGCAGTATTACGCAGCTCGCAGTTTATACGAAAACATCAAAAAAGCTGAAAAACCACAAGGAGACGGAAAAGGCGGAACTTACTTTGGAGCTACAGGAAGCGGAAAGAGTTTTGCAATGCTTTATCTCACTCGTTTGTTGATGAAAAGCAAGCATTTTGAAAGTCCAACCATTGTTCTCATTACCGACAGAACCGATTTAGACGACCAACTTTCAGGGCAATTTACCAATGCCAAGCAATTCATTGGAGATAATGCGGTAGAAAGTGTTGAAAGCAGAGCCGATTTGAGAACCAAAATGCAAGGCAGAAATAGCGGTGGCGTGTTCTTGACCACTATTCATAAGTTTACAGAAGACACCGAACTGCTTACCGAAAGAACCAATGTGATTTGTATTTCAGATGAAGCCCACAGAAGCCAAACCAATCTCGACCAGAAAGTAAAAGTCACCAAAGATGGAGTTAAGAAAACCTACGGTTTTGCTAAATATTTACACGATTCATTGCCCAATGCCACCTTTGTAGGATTCACAGGTACGCCAATAGATGCCACTTTGGACGTGTTCGGAAAAGTAGTAGATGCTTACACAATGACGGAATCTGTTAGAGATGAAATTACGGTTCGCATAGTCTATGAAGGAAGAGCAGCTAAGGTAGCCTTGCACAATAGCGAATTAGAGAAAATTGAAAAATATTACGAAGAAGCAGCCGAAGCAGGAGCCAATGAATACCAAATAGAAGAAAGCAAAAAGGCAACGGCTACAATGAACGCCATTTTAGGCGACCCAGACCGCTTGCTTAAATTGGCGCAAGACTTTGTTCAGCACTATGAAAACAGAGTAAACGAAGGAGCTACTGTTAAAGGGAAAGCAATGTTTGTTTGCAGTAGCCGTGAAATTGGCTACGAGTTTTACAAAAATGTAATCGCTTTAAGACCTGAATGGGCGGAAATAAGAATTGCTGAAGAAGTAGCTGTTTTAACAGACAAGGACAAAAGGGAAATCAAACCAATGGAGCGAATCAAAATGATAATGACCAGAGGAAAAGACGACCCAAAAGAAATGTACGATTTGCTCGGCACAAAAGAATACCGCAAGGAATTGGACAGACAGTTTAAAAATGAAAAATCTAATTTCAAGATTGCCATTGTGGTAGATATGTGGCTTACAGGTTTTGATGTGCCGTTTTTGGATTCCATTTACATTGACAAGCCTATTCAGCAACACAATTTGATTCAGACCATTTCAAGAGTTAACCGAAATTTTGAAGGCAAAAACAAAGGTTTGGTTATAGATTACATTGGCATCAAAAAGGCTATGAATATGGCTCTTGCCAAATACAACAAAGGCGAAAGAGAAAACTTTGAAGACATCCAAGAATCGCTCATAATTGTAAGAAATCATTTAGACCTTTTAGCCAAAGTCTTCCATAAGTTTGACAGTTCAAAATATTTCGGTGGCGCAACTTTGGAGCAGTTAAACACCTTGAATATGGCTGCTGAATATGTTCAGTTGACCAAAGACTTGGAAACCCGATTTATGGGCTTGGTAAAACGTCTGAAAGCCGCTTATGATATTTGTGCAGGAAGTGAACATTTAACACAGAAAGAAAGGGATAACACGCATTTCTATTTGGCTGTAAGGTCAATCGTTTTCAAACTGACCAAAGGCAGTGCACCCGATACGGCACGGATGAACGCCAGAGTTAGGGAAATGATAAAAGATGCATTGGAAAGTGATGGAGTTCAGGAAATCTTCAAACTCGGTGATGAAACACAAAGCGAACAGGACCTTTTTTCAGAAGACTATTTGGCGAAGATTGACAAAATCAAGTTGCCACACACTAAAATCAAATTGCTTCAACAGCTTTTAGCCAAAGCCATTGGAGAGATTAAGAAAGTCAATAAGGTAAAAGGAATTGACTTCTCTAAGAAAATGCAAACCTTGGTAGAACGCTACAACGAGCGAAAAGAAGATGACGTGTTGCGAAGTGAAGTGTTTGAAGAAATGGCGGAGCATTTAACTAATTTGATTTGGGAAGTTCAAAAGGAATTTTCCGCAGGTGACGAATTAGGAATTGATTTTGAAGAAAAAGCATTTTACGACATCCTGAAAGATTTGTGTATCAAGTATGACTTCAAATATCCCGAAGACAAATTAATTGTTTTATCCCAAGCAGTTAAAGACTTGGTAGACTCACAAGCCAAATATCCTGATTGGAGCAAACGAGAAGACATAAAATCCGCTTTGAAAGTCGGACTAATAATCCTCTTGGACGAACACGGTTATCCGCCAGTAGAAAGAGACGAAGTATATAAAGACATATTTGAACAAGCAGAGAATTTTAAAAAAAATAGAGTAATAACGAAATAATGCCAACGCTAAAAGCAATACACATTTGCAATTAGTGCCAGTCAACGCTACAACCAAAAATTGCAAAAGAGTATGTCTTTGCCAAGGCTCCAAACAGAAATTATAAATTAGGAATTTTACAACTATTAATCTTATTCTACTTTTTAGCTTGAAAATAGAAAATTATAATAATGATTTTTATTTTCTTTTATCAACCACCTTATTATCAAAAGCAATCAAGTTAAAAAGTTGCCGCATTCTGCTTCTGACCCTATTGCCATAGCGTTCTTCCAATTCTTTAGCATTGAGGTTAGTGGTTGCATGGGTAAGGACCTTATTGTTCAATAAAAGTTCATGCCTGGATATCAGGATCTCTCCCAATACATTGCAATCTTTTCCGTAATGCCTACCCAAGGGCTCCACGCCAAGATCATCAAAACAGAAAAATCCGTAATTACCATATTCTTCAATAACCTTGTAGCCTAAATGGTTAAAAGCAAATGTGATATTGCGTGAAGGAATCACCTCATATGTTCTTTGATGGGGCACGATGTGTCTTAAGAGCTTCAAGAAACTTGTTTTGCCGCACCCCACGGGTCCAGACAGTAGAATTCCTTTGTGTATGTCTATTCCCGCTTTTTCACAGCTCTCTACGTCCCTGATATAGTAATTGGAAAGTTTATAAAGAATACCATGATCTTCTTCAAAGATGCGGAACTCCTCTCCAAAAAGTAGTTTGCCTTTGGCACTTAAATATTCGAGTATCTTCTGAAAATCATAAATGACCTTTTTTCCATCAAAAGTGCCAAGAACATGTTCAACACCACCTTCAATTATTTTAGAGGGGTTCTCCATAATTTTTGTCTTTGGTGGTTTTCAGGTTGTCCTTTGCACCATGCCTATTGGTATGGGACAGGGTTTCGAATTGTTTTACTTCAATACCGTTGATAAGCCATTTTTCGGCCAGGGCCCTCCAATCTGAAATAACAGCCTTTCCATTGATTTTCCAGCCTAAACTTTGGTAGTGGTGATAGAATTTCAACCCTTCTTTGGAAGACTTGTTTTTTGCTTTAAAAAATGAAAGAACTTCCAATTCATTTTTGGGAGTACCTCGTTTATTTAAGTTTGTTTTTTGTTTATTATTGTTTGTATTAGATACCACTGCTTGTTCATTGCTTGTTTCAGACTTGTCCACAACTTGTTTAGTAGTTGTACCAAAAACAAGGAGGCTAATCTCACTTCCTTTAAATGGGTTGTGGGAGGGAAAATATAAAATGTATTTCCAGTCATTTAAATTGCTGAGACACTTGTGATAGGTGGCCTTGGATCCGATTTTGGCCAGTTGCATCACTTCATCTCGGCTGATATGGAATTTATTTGGAAACCTGTTGATGTTCCAAAACTGGAATAGTGCCATGTAAAGACTTATATGGGTAGGGTTCAGCCTGGAGTCTTTTGAGAATTGCTCGAAAACAGCATTTAGATGGAGTATATAATTCATGGTAGATCGTAGTTATCGGGTTGTATGCTATTTTTCAAAAGAATTTTATGAATCTCTTCCTCATCATAATAGATGATACCACCGAGCTTGGAGTAGGGGATAGTACCGTTCACCCTTAAGTTTTGGAGCGTACCTGGGCTGATACCCAAGAGAACCATGACATCTGAGGATCGTAAGAATTTTTTAAATCTAGGGCCACTGCCTGTATGTAGTATTTTTTTGAGATCGTCCAGTAATTCCATTTTGAATTCCCTTAGATCGTCTGTGGTAATGATGTTGCTTGGCATAATGTGTTTGTTTTAAAGAAAGGGACTTCCGGTTATAGTTTTTTAATGGTTGTCCCTTTCAAGGTTTGACTTTCGTTCTACAAATCTGGAGGGTTTTGTTGGACTTTATTCACAAGTTGAACCCATCTTGGGTGAAATTTTAACATCTTGAAGTTTAATGGATTTTAGGGTAAACTGGTATTCTATTATGAAGCACATGTGGACTGGCAGCAGCAAAATCACCTTTATTTAGGAAGGGATAGGAAAACCCCAAGATTCACCTACCTTGGGTAAATCTTGGGGGCCCAATTGTTACTAATGGGTATGTCTTATTCATCCTCTTGGTCCAAACGGGATATGAGCCTTGTAGAGAGTTCATCCAAAAATTTGACCCTACTTTTTTTCCGGGCCCTAATTTCGGTATAGGTCCTGTAATAATCCCCCAGATCAAAATTAAAGGTACGTTGCGGCGCTTGGGCAATTTCCTTAATATCGGCCTTTCCATTATTGACAACTTCGGCATGGTACAGGGCGTAGACTAGTTCGGTCATCCCGGTTTTTGAGGATGTCCACTGTAAAGAACTGTGTGAATTTCCATTTCTGGTTGAATTAGGGGAATCGCTCTGTTCCAAAGTAACCAGTCTTTGTTGCAAGTATCCAATTAAGGATTTGTAGGCTAATAACTTCCCTAAAAGCATATCATGGGAGGTATTGAACTCGGGTTCCAAATAATAAAATTTAGAATGGGTGATGGGCAGGGTGTTGAAATGGCTTCTGGTGAAATATTGGCGGTCCAAATGTTCTTGTCCAGATTCTATGTAATGGGCAAAATCTAAGTTGTAGGTAAAGAACCGATTTAGTTTGCTCATTTTAGAAGTAATGTAATCTTGTTGGGTGCTTAGAATCGCCCTTGGAAATTGTAGCTCAAATGATCGTATTTGGGAGTAATAAATCAAATGCTGAAGTGGTACCTGCTTGATATGCTTGAAGAATTCTATTTCTAAGTCCACAGTAGGGAATTCCTTGTTTATAACTTCCTTTTTAAAAAGAGATAATACGTCCCTGCATAGAGAGACGGCCTTGCTCGTCTGACGGATAAGGTCATGGGAAGATAGATCTATGTTGCTCAGATCTTTTATTAAGGTTTCAGACTGTAGTTTTAAATCCATAAGCTTTCCGTTTTTACAGAAAATGCACACTAACAGTATGGTCGCCATGGATAATTTGGGGGGTAAGAAAAGTAAACTACTTTAAATCACAACAATAACATAGTATATAATCTAATTTATATGAAAATAATCTATATTTATTAAAAAAACAAATATTCCAATGATATTTTTTGTTTGAGTTTTTTTCCAAAAAATCTACAATTTAGTATGACAAGCAATATGTTTTGATTATCAAAGATCTGTAATTGAATGTCGCCATTTACCATTTAAGATGTCCATTATAGCTTAGTAGGATATTTGTAACATTTGGTAGAATGGCAATATGACTACTACATCCATATAGGAATAGAATAACTGGTAGTTAAAACTTTACAAGAAAAAAAACACTATCCTATTTTGAAAAGTTGATGATTTCTGCCAAAGCTTCATCTGCGCTTTTATGGATAAAGTTACCCTGATAACCTATAGTCGTGCTCAAATGTGTATGTCTGTATAATTTTTGAAGCATTTGAGGAGACACCTTGTCCCCAGCAATATTTCCAAAACTATGTCGTGCTATGTGATTCGTGATCTTTTTGTCAATCTCGGCCAGTTTGGCAATTTCGGTCAAATACGTGTTGTGCCGTTTAATGGCAGATTTAATCCCTGTATAGATGGCCAATGTATCATTACTAGGGATATTTTTTAAATCAGGAAAAATATAGTCGGCATTACTCACTTTACTATTCTTATAATGGCGGAGAATTTCGTTCACAGGATCTGGAAGTTTTAAGGAATCAGCCTTGTTGTTCTTATTCATTTTATAGTACAGTCTGTCTCCTACGATATCTTTCCATTGCATTCTCAAAACGTCCGAAATTCTTATGCCGGCCAGATAGAATGAAAATAGAAAGGTATTTCTTGTATGCCATATGGCTGTATTTTGTTCTAAATCAAGTTTTTCTATTTTTACAATCTCCATTTCATTTAGGCCAATTTTAATGGTTTGGGGATATTTTATTTTTATTTTATTCCGGCCAAAAGGATAGAATTTTTGATCCACTATCTTTTTGCTAATGGCAATATTATATAGCATCCGTATCATAACGAAGACATTCATAACTGACCTTTCGGATAAGCCTACAGTATTTAGTAGATGAATTTTCATTTTTTTTAATAGGTGCTCATCGATTTCTTCAAAGCTTAGATTTCTATTTTTGACAAATTCCTTTATCCTGTTCACTTTGCTTCTATCTGAAATGGCTCGGTTATGTTTATTCGCCTTAAATAAATCTTCGATATGTTCATCGGCCAATTCGAAAAAGGAAAGTCTTCTAGTGTTTTTGCGAATAGAATCAACAACCTGCTTCGCGGAATAATTTTGTTTGGATGATTCTAGTTCAAAAATTATATCCTCTACTTCATCGTATTTTTTTCTAATGAGCCTATTGAGCTGTTTATGCTTGGGATGGGAAATTTTTACCTTTTCACTTCGTTCATCCCAATATTCGGGTTTTAGCTTCTGGCCCAAATGATAATAACTACGTTTTCGATTTACGGTAAGGCGAAGAGCCAGGCGATGAAGCTTGTTTCCCTTTTTGTCCAACTTGGCATGTAAGACGGTTTTTAAAGTTGCCATATCTCATCATGTTTTTTGTAAAGATAAACAATCGGGGTAACACATGGGTAACACATTTATTGATATCATATGGGTATATATGAAATCAAATAAAATTACAAGTACTTAATAATCAGTGATTTAGATATTTTTGATGGTATTTGATATGGTTGTATTATAGGCTTAGGATCTAGTGCCGTGAGGTGTGAGAGTCCGTCCCGATAGCCATCGGGATTCCGCCTGTACAACATCAAAATAACCCCGGGTTTTACTGGGGTTATTTATTTCTGACACTTTGTGTTCTTCTTGTAGCTTCCATATCGTCATTGTGAACATAGTGAAGCAATCTGCCCTATTCGGGGCCCATTAATAAGATTGCCGCGCTCCATTTCATTCCGCCCGCAATGATATTTTTCTACCTTTTGTGCTCCCCATGGTTTTTGTGAATGTAGAGAAGCAACCTCCTCCACTGCGTTTATGGCAGTGATAAATTGACAATCAGGTTTTTAGAGATACAGCGGATAAAATCGATTACTTTTTTTGGATATTTTTCGTTGAAAAACGTACCAAAAGGGCAATATGAGCTACAATTGACCGTTTTCAAATGGCAACGGTATTAAACTTCCCAAAAAGTTTTGTGCCTACTAAACTTAACCTAGAAGGCCCCCAAAAGGAGCTGGACAATAAACACGTAATCCCCCGAATCTCACATGGAGAAAAATTTAAAAGTAAACGGATTCTACTACAAGAAGAACGATACCCCTATTTCTAAAACCGAACGCGAACTATTGGTCAATGATCTGATGAAAGTGTTGAAGAAGCACGACTTCGAATTTTTTGGGTACTATAATTTTGTGTCCGATGAGGATGTCAACCTATTGGATATCAATCTAAAAGCACCAAAAGAGGACATCCCCCAAAAGACATTGCGGGTGTCGTAAAGCAATATTGGTGTAATTTGTTCTCCATAGTCATTGCGAACAGAGTAGAGCAATCTGTCTCCTAAGGGTTACGTTAAAAAGATTGCTGGGCTACATTACATTCTGATCGCAATGACCATTGAAACTGCGGTCATTGCCCTATAGCATACACGAAGGAAAGATGGAATTGACAATGTTTCTTGTGATAGGCTTGTCAAAAAAGCCAGCTATATACGAATTGTTTTTGGCCTTATTTCTGTCCTTAGAACTGGTAAAGGCCGATAATATGTAGATTTTTGTTTTTTTAGGGAGACCAGGTATTTTTTGAAATTCCTCAATAAATTCCCAACCTCCCATGCCAGGCATTACGAGGTCCAGAAAGATTACGTCCGGAAAGCCCTCGCCACTGTTAAGGAGCTGGGACAGTTCTAGAAGGGCATCTTCTCCATTATCGCACATGTAGATTAAGGCATCCTGCGCACATTGTGATACCACATATTTTGTAGCAAATTGGGATACCATATCATCATCAATTACCAATACAAATGGTCTCAAATTTTTGTATTTAAAGTGCCTATTAAGGCTATGAGTTATCAATCAAAGCGATTAAGCTTTAATTTTTTAAAAAGCTAACTTAAAAATATATTTGTAAAAACAGGAGTGTTATCAATAATATATATGTTCCTGAGCCCTTATAAATGTATATTACCTTGATTGCGAATCACTGTCGTTTTTCTGAACCTTCTTAAACAATCCGTTCCTTTTCTCACATTACCGCGCTCCAATGCGTTAGGCTAGTAATGTCTACTTCCACGAAACAGCAAAAGAAAAACATCCCAAGTGGCTATGTTATTTAACGATCTGCGATCCAAGATAAATAGGAGAGGGTGTCTAAGTGTTTAGAAGACAAAATCTTATGCATTTATTGGATATTATTTTCTATCTTATGCAAGATTAAACTGAGATCACTAAAATAACTTTCTTAACCAAACAAAATGAAAACTATAAAAATTAGCATTCTACTTCTCACATTTTCTTTTTTAGGCTTTGTACAGGCACAAGAGCCAACAGTCATAATTACGCTAACCGTAGATACGGCTGCGCTTGGCAATGATCATGATGCCCCTGGTGGCTGCTCGTTTACAGTCTCCCCGGCGGATAAGGTCTTTTTGAATGACCCTAACGATCCAAAATCCTTTACTATTTTAGTGGAGGAATCAGATATTATTGAATGGCAGGGTATTACCACTACAGGCGATGATGTAAAAATTAAAAAAATAAGTTTTATTGGGGGAATAGAGATTTTTGGTTCCAATAACATCTTTGGGCGTAATGAGAATGGAAAAGAAAAGGTAAAGGCCAAACCCAATAGAAGAACACCTCCTGGTCAAGATTATATATATGCTATACGGTTTAGGCCCGATGGGTTTTCTAACTATAATTTAGATCCCAGGATCAGGGTTGGGATTGAATAAACGAAAAGCGAACTAACGTTTGTATATTCGAGTATATGTGCATTTTATGAAAAAAAGAATCTATTTAAAGTTTTTGCTGATTGTCTTTCTAGGCCTATGTTGGGTGAATGGGCAAGCACAGACCTTGCACCAATTGGTCCTAACGGTAGATATGACAAAACCGAACAGTGCACCCAACAGTTCTTTTAGTGCGGGAAACAATACTACTGTTGTTGAAAATAGCTCCCCTAACCGCTTTGCCATTTGGGCAGAAGTAGGGGACTCCGTTTTATGGGAGGCCAAATCCGCAGGCGAAGCACAAGTGCCTGTGAACGTTGTCGGCGTCAATTACGTGGGTGGGCCACGTATTTTTAGTTCCAATACCTTAACAGGGAGCAATTCCGTTAAGGCCACCATTATTCGTGGTGGTAAGGAAGATTATGTCTACAGGCTTCAATATACCATTGGTACGGATACAAAGGTGTATGCTGTCACTGCCTTAATCAAGACAAAAAAATAGCGATCAATGCTTAGTATATGAAGTTGTACTTGAAATGTAATGGTTGGGCAAAAGTAATGGTATTGCTGTGCCTGATGGTAAAGGGTACGCTCGGTTTTGGTCAAAACGAATCTGTCGCCGATAGCTTGATCCAGGTGTATCAATCTGGAAACTATGATCCGGCGCTAAAACTTAAAATTTTATCGGGTATTACGGTCAACCTTCCCGATCCCGAACGCATTTTGGCGTATAGTGATACGTTGATGACGGAGGCGATACGCCAAGATTCCACGATATATGTTTTTAATTCTCACTTACAGACCGGGAATGCTTTGCAACAAAAAGGAAATTTAAGTGGGGCGTTGGAAAGTTATTTCAAGGCCATGGAAATAGCCAATAAAAGTTCCGATAAAAACCAGTTGGGAATCATGTATACCGCTATTGCAGCAGTATATGCCGGGATGGACAACAGGAAAAATGTAAGACAATACTATTCCGATGCCATTGAAATTTTTAAAGCGGAAAAGGACACGTTAAACTATGCCGTGGCCATGGAAAATTTAGGGGATACCTATTTGGAGTGGTCCAAGCCAGATTCTGCATTGTTGTACTTCAATCGATCTGGCCCGATATTCAAAAAATTGGAAAATAACCTTGCACTGGCCTATAATTTAGGGAATAAGGGGCTTGCCTATGCGCAAAAGGGAAGGCCTACCAGAGCGGAGGAAAATATCAAAGAGGCCGTTTCCATTTTGGAGGAATTGGGGGATTACAGGCCTATTACAACCTACCTCAACTATATGTCCGATATCTATGCCAATAGGGAAGATTGGGACAGCGCGTTTGATTATGCTTTACGTTCCTTGGAGCTCGCAAAGCAGTATGGATTAAAAGTTCGGATAAGTAGTGCTTATTTAAAATTATCCGAACTGTATGAACGCACCGGGTATGCCTCCGCTTCCTTGAACTATTACCGCAAGTATATCGCTTTTAGGGATAGTGTGGTCAACATCACGGCCGTACAACAGATGGCGGACATTCGTCGAAATTCTGAAAAAGCACAGTTCAAGGCGCAACTAGATTTAACAAACCAGCAGAAACGGACCCAAAAAGTAGTGGCCATTGCAACTGCCATAGCCTTATTCTTGATTATTCTGTTGGCCATAGGTTTGTACAGACGCAATTTGTACGTTAAACGCACCAAGACCATTATTGAAAAGGAAATGGCCAGGTCAGAGAGGCTTTTGATCAATATCTTACCGGAGGAAACTGCCAGGGAATTAAAGGAGCACGGGAAGGTACAGGCCAAAAAATTTGAATCGGTATCTGTTTTGTTCACTGATTTTGAGGCTTTTACCGCACATTCCGAGCACGTAGATCCCGAGCTTTTGGTAAATAGGCTGGGGTATTATTTTACAGCTTTTGACGATATTATTGAAAAATACGGGCTGGAAAAAATCAAGACTATTGGGGATGCGTATATGTGTGCGGGCGGTTTGCCGTTCCCTTCAGCAGACCACGCCGTTAAAATGGTACAAGCGGCATTTGAGATTATTCAGTTCGTGGAGGAAGCCAAGTCTGAGAAGGAAAAAGACTTTTCATTCAACGTGCGTATAGGCATCAACACTGGGCCTGTAGTTGCAGGCGTAGTGGGCAATAAAAAGTTCTCCTATGACATTTGGGGCGATACGGTAAACGTGGCTTCCCGTATGGAAAGCTTATCCCAATCCGGAAGGATCAACATCAGTGAAAATACCTATAATTTGGTGAGGGAGACTTTTAAATGCACCTATCGTGGTCAGATAGAAGTCAAGAATAGGGGATCCATGAAGATGTATTTTGTTAATGGGCCCAAGCAAGAGGCTGGTAAATCATAAAACAGGAATCACCAAAACACGGATAATAACTTTCTTGCGCATTAAATTAAACCGGGGTCTTGGTCTTGTACAATTTCTTCACAAGCTTTTCCACGGTAAGTCCCTGGCCCAATATGGAAAAGACCACTACCACATAGGTAACAAATAGGAATAGTTCCCTATGCATGATATCCGTTAGGCTCAAAGCCAGTGCAATGGAGATACCGCCCCGCAGTCCGCCCCAGGTCATCACCAAAGTTGTATTGGGCACAAAATCCAGTTTCTTCTTAAAAAAGGTAATGGGCAGCAGGAGGGATAGAAACCTGCTCATCAGAATAATGGGAATGGCCAGGATACCTGCCAACAAGTAACTGTCATCATAGGCCAAAACCAACATTTCCATACCTATCAATACAAAAAGGATGGTATTCAAGAGAATATCGAGCAACTCCCAGAATTTGTCCACATAGAGTTCGGTCTCCACGGACATGGCGCCGTCCCGAACCCGGTCGGTACCAATCAAGAGTCCCGATGTAACCATGGCCAGGGGCGCTGAAAAATGTAATTTTTGTGCTATGACAGTACCGATCATGACCACCGCCAGGGTAATGATCACTTCAATTTGGTAATCGTCTATTTTTTTCATGAAGCGGTACGCCAACCATCCCAGCAAAAGCCCTAAAAGAATCCCTCCAAAAACTTCTTTCGCCAACAAAATGGCTACCTGCGAAAATTCCATAGATGCTCCGCTTAAGGAGGCCATTTGAAACAGGGTAAGGAATAGAATAACACCTACGCCATCGTTGAACAAGGATTCCCCCACAATTTTTGTTTCCAATATTTTGGGTACGCCCGCTTTTTTTAGGATTCCCAAAACGGCAATAGGATCGGTAGGTGAAATCAAGGCCCCGAACACAAGGCAATAGATATAGGCCACCTCTATTTGGATGAGTCCGAGCAAGAAATACATAAATGTCGCCACCAAAAAAGTGGAGACCACCACCCCTAATGTGGAAAAGACAAATATGGGCCATCGTTGTACCTTGAGCTGCTCAAAATTGGTATGCAGTGCCCCTGCAAAAAGCAGGAATCCCAACATAACGTCCAACAATAAGGTCTTAAAATCAATTTGGGTAATGATATACTTTTCAGCATTTAAGAGGGTATCGTCAAAGTAGCTGATTGCAAAAATGCCCAGGGTGAACAGGATGGTAATCAGCATTAAACCGATGCTATTGGGCAGTTTTAGGAACCGAACATTTATATATCCAAATACTGCGGACAGGAGCACCAAAATGGAGGCGATAAGAAAGTAATCCATATTCTTTTAGTTTATAATGCTACAATTTTAGTTTGATGACATGCTATTCAAGGTATTTAAAAGCCTGAGTCTCAAAAAAATTAGACTAAAATAGCAATCGGAAGGTATGATCTCAAGAAATCCCCTTTACATTGTTATCTAGAAAAATTGTGGTACATGAGACTGTGCCAATAAAAAGCCGTTGAAATATAGGATTATTTTTTTAGACCGCAGTGCTCCGGACCACAGCTTATTTATGGTGGACCTGATATCCAGGCAGCGATCGGGATGGGCAGACATGCTAGGCCTAGGATCTAGTACCTCCTTAGTTTATTCATATACCTTCAACCGATAATAATATTATTGCATATCCCCCAGCAAAGTCAACATTTACCATTTGTTCACATTAATGTTTCAAATGGATAGGATGTTCAAGAAAAACACGAAATTAGAGGACAGATTATGGACTATATAATTCATGTGTAAACTCTCCAATGAAATAAAATTATGCTCCTGTAGTAAGAAGGAGGTACGGCCAGATAATAGGTGGATTTTAAAAGCTAATTCCATTTCGGAATTCCAAATGGTGGGGGAGTTTATTGCCCCAGAGGATCAAGAGGATCAAACTGAAAAGTGGAACTACAAACTGCTGTTGAAGAAATTGAACTCCAAAAATTTATTCGATTTTGAATATGTCCCAGAAAATGGGGATGAGCTCGAAATAAGGATTAGAAAGGACGATAAGGGCTCAGAAGACTTGATTTTTGTTTTTTACTTTATGGGGCGGTGGACTGAAGAAATGCCTTTGCGACAATTGAAACAAACTAAAATTAAGCATCAAGGAATTATTGAAAATGCATTGAAAACAAACTAAAATGATGTGGCAAAACAGATGAATTATTTAGGATATGAGAAGGCATCAAAGAAATCATGGTCCTAACACATCCTATTTCCAGTATCATATAACGCCTCAAGCAAATATTCTATATTGGAAAAACTTTTGTAATTTTATCTAAAACCAAACCAATGTCTACCGAGAAAAGTTGCAAAAATTGTGGGGGCAAGATGGCCACAGATTACCAGTACTGTCCGTATTGTGGCCAGGAAGTAGCAGATAACCTTACCATTGGCCTGTTGTTCAGCAACACCATCAGCAATTACTTTTCCGTGGATGCCCGTTTTTTTAGAAGCTTTATCCCGCTGATGTTCAAGCCAGGGGTGCTGGCACGTCGGTTTGTAGATGGCAAAAGGCAGTATTACCTGCATCCCGCCCAGTTTTACCTCTTCAGTTCGGTACTCTTCTTTTTTCTGTTCTCATTTACCGTACGAAAAGTGGACAATACCTTCAGCCAAGTATTGAAAAAGGGCCTTGAACAAAAAATTAACGTGGACAGTCTTGCAACCGGAAAGGATTCCATACGGCTTGCTGCGGCCAAAAAGAAGCTACAGGACAAGAAGTTTATCCTTGGTACATCGGATAAGGATTTGAGCACCATAGACTCCCTGCTGACGGCAGAACAGCAAGGGGATACGGTGACGGCCCCACATTTTTTTCTTAGTTTTAAGCGGGAAGTACTGGATTCCCTCATCACCGCTGAAGCGCCAAGGGACCAAAAACTAAAGGCCATGGGTCTCAAGGATGATGCGGGGGCCTTTGAAACGAGATTTTACGGGCAAGTGCTCAAGGTGTACGAGCAGCGTGGGGACGGTATGTTAAAAGCCTTTTACGATATTATTCCCATTGCCATGTTTTTGCTGATGCCGCTTTTTGCCCTTTTGCTCAAAATATTTTATTGGAGAAAAGGGAATTTTGCCCATCATATGGTTTTTAGTTTTTATTTCTTCACCTTCCTCTTTACCTCCTTCTTTGTTCTGCTGTTGGCAAATAGCTTGATGGAACTGCCCTTATGGATAGAACTTCTGTTCTTATTTTCATTTCTCATTTATCTGATGCTCTCCCTGCGGAATTTTTATGACAGCTCCTGGGGATGGGCCTTTTTTAAAGCGAATACTATTTCCTTTATTTATTTATTGTTCATTATCCCCGTTGCTTTTTTTGGTCTAATATTAACCTCATTTATGCTGTATTGAATACGTTTTTTTGCCGCTGTTTCCTTCGACATTCCCTCATTCCCTCCGCTAGCGCCAATTAGATACACCGTGCTATTGGTGCTGTTTGGCCTTTCCTGGGAGTGGTCACCAACACGGGTCTAAAAAAAAATTGATACCTTTATTTTTATTGGATCCTATGACCTCAGACAGCAACGATTACCCAAGATATGTACAAGCCCTAAAACAATCGGCCTTTTTAAAGGATTCCACGGCCGAGGCCCTAGACCAGCTTCTTTCCCAAATGACAGCCGAACAATGGCGCGCCAAGACGTTTAGAAACAGCATGGACGTGGCCACTACCTTTCATTTTATTGTTTCCGGAAGGCTAAAAGTGTACAAATCCAATCCCGATACCGGAAGGGAACACACAGTCTTCGTATTGTCCAAAGGGGATGTCTTTGATGTGCTTTCGCTCTTGGATACAGAACCCAATGAGGTGTACTGGGAGGCCCTGGACACCTTGGAGGTCTTAAAAGTACCTATGGACCAAATGCGGTTGTGGATCAATGAATACCCGGTAATGCACAAGGCGATCATATCCTACTTGGGGAAACGCATGCAACAGCTGATGAATATTGCCACCGATGTCACCCTGCACAGCACCCTGGTGCGCCTTGCCGCCCTGCTGCTGAAAAACATCAATGGGGAGACCCGTAAACTGGAATTGATCAACAACCTGCCCAACGATGAGATTGCCGGCCTTATTGGCACTACAAGATCTGTGGTGAGCAGACATATCCAGGAACTCAAACGGGTAGGGGCCATCTCCGTGAGCCGCAGAAAAATAAATGTGAAAAACCTGGAAGTCCTCCTGGCCATCGCGGAAGAAAAGCACCTTCCATAAAGGGCAGAGAACGGCCTATAACCCCTTCTCCTTTTCTTCCTTATTAATACAAATATTCCCAAGTGGTACCTGAGTACCTGTTTGCTAAGCTTTAATTCCCTATCTTTAAAAGAATCAGATAGGCCAAGGCGGCTCTATGTGCAATCAACTTCTGCAAAGAGCTACCACTTCTTTCTTGGATTTTAGATTAATCTGCTGGAACCACCACGAGTACTACAGCTAAAATATATCCCACATATGGCCTTATCACTATTGCGGCTCTTCAGAAATAAAAAGTCCCAGGTGAGCCCTTTTGTATTTGTGGCATTTCGCATCAAATTTCCCAAGGCCACAAACCTTGTTTGGCATCAAGTGGGGATTTTAAAATGGCAGGTAGGTTTCACCCTTAAAATGAAAAGGTGTACGGCTTTGTTCAATAGTGATGGTCAATGGCTAGAAACGGTGACCATATTGCCCATGCACCTGCTTCCGGAACAGTTGCAACAGTCTTTGAAGGAGAAACATGCAGTAAAAGGGCATAAAGAAATCCATCACGTGCAAACTCCAGATCGGAGTCATTATGAAATGAGTTTTACAGAGGGTTCCAGTACGTATAAACTGCTCTTTGATGTTTCGTTCAATATTGTAGGGAAGTTGGTCTTGTAACTCTACGGATCCCATTTCCAAAGCCCGCCTTAATACCATAGTACATACATAGGGTTACCATATAGTGTAACCGATCAACTCAATAAAAAGGAAAATTTCAACATGATAGAAGAATTGACAAAATCCCAGGCGCTCCTAGATCGGAGAAAGAATGCCGTTGCCAACGGTGTGGGTGTATTCAATACCGCTACGGTATCGGACGCCAAAGGTGCTATAATCATTGATGCCGATGGGCGCGAACTCATCGATTTTGCCGGGGGCATAGGGGTGGTCAATGCAGGGCATTGCCCGGAACCCGTGGTTGCTGCTATCCGGGAACAGGCGGGAAAGTATTTGCATACCAGTTTTAACGTGGTCACCTATGAGCCCTATATTGAACTCTGTGAGGAACTGATCGATATTCTGCCCCACGGGGAGCAGACCAAGGCTATGCTGGTAAGTACGGGGGCCGAAGCGGTGGAGAACGCCATTAAAATTGCGAGACAGGCTACAAAAAGGCCCGCTATTATCTGTTTTACGGGAGCGTATCACGGGCGGACCATGATGGCTATGACCTTGACCAGCAAGATAAGCTATAAGTATGATTGTGGCCCTTTTGCCCCGGAAGTGTACCGGCTTCCTTTTCCCAACCTATACAGGTATAAGGGGGACAGGAATGAGGCTGCCTTTGTGAAGGATGAACTAAAACGACTGCGCGAAAGCGCTCTTAATCTGGTAGATGTAAAGAGCGTTGCCGCTATCATCTTGGAACCGATACAAGGGGAGGGCGGATTTAATCCCATTCCCCAGGAATATTTGGAAGGGCTCCGTGCCTTTTGTGACGAGCATGGCATCCTGCTAATTATGGACGAGGTGCAAAGTGGTTTCTGTAGAACAGGCCATTGGGCCAGTTGGCAGCATTACGGGGTGCAACCAGATATCAGCACCTATGCCAAATCTATGGGATCTGGCCTGCCCATTGCGGCTGTTCTGGGCCGTGCAGATATTATGGATGCAGCAGCAGCGGGATCCATTGGCGGCACCTATATAGGAAGTCCGGTATGTTGTGCGGCGGCTTTGGCCACCATTAAATACATGAAAGAGATAGATCTTAATGCCAAGGCTGTGGAAGTTGGGGCAACGATCATGAACCGCTTGAAAAATTTGATGAAAGAGTGTCCCCAAATTGGGGATGTAAGGGGAATTGGTGCCATGATAGGTATCGAATTTGTGAAGGATGGTGATCCCACCCAGCCCGATGCGGAGATATGTACAAGAATTGTAAAAGGCTGTTCGGACAACGGTTTGATCATGCTGAGTGCAGGTACCCATAAAAATATTATCAGAATACTATCGCCCTTGGTCATCACCCCGGAACATCTGGATAAAGGGATGACCATTTTTGAAAACGAAATAAGAAAAGCTAGAAAAAAATAAAACTATGAAACCATTCGCAATTGCAGGAATACAGATGAAGGTATCAGCGGTCGCTTCCAATGTGGAAATGATGAAGTTGAAAATTGATATTACCATGAACCTTTATCCATGGATAGAAATGATCATGTTCAGTGAACTATGCGCCTACGGGCCCTTAACACATACCGCACAGCCCATCCCAAATAATTTTGAGGCCGAAATGCAGGCCATGGCGAAGAAGTATGGAATTTGGTTGTTACCAGGATCTATCTTCGAAAAAAGTGGGGACGAGATTTACAATACGGCCACAGTGATCAATCCTCAGGGAGAAATCGTGACCCGTTACAGGAAAATGTTTCCGTTTTATCCGTATGAGGCAGGGGTAACACCGGGACAGGATTATTGCGTTTTCGATGTGCCTGATGTCGCAAGATTTGGCGTATCCATCTGTTATGATATGTGGTTTCCAGAAACCATTAGAACCTTGACCACCATGGGAGCTGAAGTGATTATGCACCCTACCATGTCGGGCACCATTGATCGGGAGATTGAACTGTCCATAGTAAGGGCAATGGCTTCAATAAATCAATGCTATTTCTTTGATGTCAACGGATTGGACACTGGAGGTTGTGGACGTTCTATCGTCTGTGGCCCTGATGGGCGCATTTTGCACCAGTCGGAAGGTACGGAGGAGATCATCCCACTTGAATTAAATATCACTAGAGCAAAAAGAAGTCGTGAATTGGGGATCCTTCGTTTAGGACAACCTCTTAAAAGTTTTAGGGACCATATACATACCCAGCAATTTGGGATTTATCAACCCAATGTTGCCACGCCCTATCTAGATTCTTTGGGGCCGCTGATAAAGCCTACCCGTCTGGATACAATTACAGAATTAAAGATAAAAGAAAATGCATTGGGGCAACAAGCCTCACCAATCCACTTTAAAGGGGATGGCGTACTATAAATCTAAAACAAAAAAATATGGGTGGAATTCCAACTGGTAAAAAGAAAAAGGAAGCGACAATTAAAAATTATGTGAGTTGGTTCGAAATTCCCGCGATCGATTTTACGCAGGCTGTGAATTTTTACAACCACATCTTCGGGATAGAAATGGCCCAAAACGTAACGGAGGTGAATGCCATGGCCTTTTTTCCGGCTACGAAAGGCATTGGGGGGGCAATTATTGCCGGCCCCGGGTCGGTACCCAGTGATACGGGCCCGCTGCTCTATTTGAACGGAGGCAAAGATCTGGGCGATGTGCTCAACAAGGTGGAAGAGGCAGGTGGCCGCATCGTAATGCCCAAGACCCTCATCAGCGAAGATGCGGGGTATTTTGCCATTTTTATCGATTGCCAAGGAAACAAACTCGCTTTACATTCAAACAACTAGAACGTGATTAAAGACAAAACAAAAAGAGCACCTTATTATAACATCGGGCAACTCCGTGTAGATTATTGGAACAAACTAAAAATCGAAACGGCAGAGCTCGGCCGTTGCCAAAAGGGATCTGAAAACGAAAACAATCACAAAAATAAGGTTGAGGAATTGTTAAGCGACCTGAAAGGGGTGGAGTGCTATTTTGCCTCTCCGGGAAAAGGGCGCATGCGCAAACTAGAAAATGCCTTTAGCAACCAGGAGCACGACTCCCTGAGCCATATGGTGGCCGAAACCACAAAACAATTGGTGGGGGACAGCTACAGAAGTAATCCCGACTTTATTGATTTTGATGAACAGAGCATGGAATCGGCCGAGGAGCACGACCAACATGTCAGCGTTCGCAAAAACCACTTTGAGGTCTTGTTCGTGGATGATATTTCTGATCAGGAAGAAGGTAAATTAAGGCATAGCCTAAGGGGCCTACGGACCCCCAACGACAAGTTTACCTATGGCGTGGTGGTACAGCGTTCTTTTCAGGATGTGATGATCGCCCTCCTGTTCAACCACAATATCCAGGCAGTGGTGGTGCGTTATGCGCCTCCATACCTATCTAAAAAGATTACCCCCCTTATCAAACCCTATATTGAAAAGGTGACCAAGCTCGATTTTTCATCGATACCGGAAACCGAACTCGGCCCCCTCATGGGAGAACTGATCAAGAAGTACAGGCCCGAGTTGGATACCTATTATGTGACCGATACAGCATTGGGACATCTTAAGGACAGTACCATTAAGGGGTTTAGACGTATATTTTATCAAACAGAGGATATACAGGAGCTGCACCTGACCATTATGCGCGGAATTGCGGAGCGGTACAATACCCCCTTCTTTTCGGCTTTGGTAGAATACAGCCAAAAGCCCACAGGGGTCTTTCATGCCATGCCCATCTCTCGTGGGAATTCGGTCTTCAAATCCAGATGGATCAATGATTTTGGGGATTTTTACGGTCGGAATATGTTTTTGGCGGAAACCTCGGCCACCACAGGGGGGCTCGATTCCCTTCTGCAGCCAACGGGACCTATTAAAAAGGCCCAGGAAATGGCACGTGATGCCTATGGTTCCCAATACACCTATTTTGTGACCAACGGAACATCCACCGCAAATAAAATAGTGATGCAGGCCTTGGTGAAACCACAGGATGTAGTGCTTATCGACCGCGATTGCCATAAGTCGCACCACTATGGTCTGGTTTTGGCCGGGGCGTATCCCGTGTATCTGGATTCTTACCCAATAGAAGAGTATTCCATGTACGGGGCAGTGCCCTTGGAGCAGATCAAAACCAAACTGCTACAACTGAAAGATGCGGGAAGGTTGGACAATGTGAAGATGTTGCTGCTGACCAATTGTACGTTTGATGGTCTTGTTTACAATGTGGAACGGGTAATGGAACAAGTGCTCGCCATAAAACCGGATATGGTCTTTTTATGGGATGAGGCCTGGTTTGCCTTTGCAGGTTTTGCCAACAATTACAAGCAACGAACCGGAATGTTCACCGCTAAAAAGCTTTGTGACAGATACAGTAGTGAAAAGTATAGGGCGAAGTACAAGGAGCATATCAAAGGCCTGAAGGAGGGAGAACAATCTTTATTGCCCGATCCCGATAAGGTGAAGATTAGGGTCTATGCCACCCAAAGCACACATAAGACCTTGAGCAGCTTTAGACAGGGCTCTATGATCCATATTTGGGATGAGGATTTCCGTCGCAAGACCGAGAATACCTTTCTCGAGGCCTATATGACCCATACCTCTACCTCCCCCAATTACCAGATGTTGGCCTCCTTAGATATCGGAAGAAGACAGGTACAGCTGGAAGGTTTTGAACTGGTGGAAAAAAGTATTGAATTGGCCATGGTCCTTAGGGCCAAGGTGAATGACAATCCCCAGCTGAGCAAATATTTTGATGTGCTGACGGTGAAAGATTTTATTCCGGATCAATACCGACAAACCGGCCTTAAGGAATACTATACCAAAAATGCCGGGTGGAACCGTATGGAAGAGGCCTGGGAGAAGGATGAATTTGTGCTGGACCCTACCAAAATTACCTTGTATATAGGAAAAACAGGGGTAGATGGTGACACCTTCAAGAACAAATACTTGATGGATAAGTTCAATATCCAGATCAATAAAACCTCTAGGAACACCGTGCTGTTCATGACGAACATAGGGACCACCAGAGGGAGTATCACCTATCTGACCAATGCGCTTTTAAAAATTGCGGATGAATTGGACGATGAGGTAAAATCTTTGAGCGACAAGGAACTGGAAATACGGGACAAACGGATTTATTCGTTGACCCAAGAGGTGCCGCCCTTACCAGATTTCAGTTATTTCCACCACTCTTTCCAGGCCGTCCCAGGCGTCCCCGGAGGTAATCTGCGGGAAGCCTATTTCTTGGCCTACGATGAAGAAAATTATGAATATGTCCCTTTGAACGACGTATTGTCCATCATGGAAAAGGGCAGAAAACTGGTAGCCTCCACCTTTGTGATTCCCTACCCACCCGGGTTTCCTGTATTGGTACCGGGGCAGGTAGTAAGTGAGGAAATCATCAATTTTCTTACGGTGCTCGATGTGAGCGAGATCCACGGTTACCGATCCGATCTGGGTCTTAGGGTATTCAAGGAAAAGGTGCTGGACAGGCACATGATTACCACCTCCATTGGCGGAATGGCCATTGGAAAGAAGAAAAAGCAATTAATCTAATTATTAAAATATTTTAAATGACAACTAAAAAAACAACAGCAAATAAGATCGCCAAACCCATTGTTTCTAAAACGACGCCAGCAAAAAAAGCAGCTGCAAAACCAGTTCTTAACGGTGTAAGCGATATCAGACGATTTTTTCACAAAAACGAGACCCCACTTTATTTTATCAGTGCCACCAATTTTAATATGCTTGGTGCCGATGAATGGATCAAGGGTTTTAAGTTTATCTGTCATATAGAATGTTTTGATGGGCAGCACCCCAATGTTTTTTCCCCTAAGGAAGAAATTCCGCATGACGAGTTCACGAGTATTGAGGACATCAATAATTACCTCTTGCAACACCCAGAGGTCCAGGATTATTTGACCACTAGGAAGAAAGGAAAGTCGGCAGGAAAGGCCATGTTTCTTATGTTTGATGAACAGACAGAGAAGCTCGCCAAAAAACTGGGACTGGAAATTATGTTCCCTAGCGCCAAGATGCGGAACTTCATGGACAACAAGGTAAATACAAACCGTATTGCCGAAAAGGCAGGCGTTCCCTGTGTACCCTATGTGCTTTCCCCAGTTTTGGATTATGCCCACCTGAACAAAATATCCAAGGCCCTAGGTACTGATCTGGTGATACAAACCCCTTATGGCGATTCCGGACATACCACGTTTTTTATCTCCAATGAGGAGGAATTCAAGAAATATGAAGAGGAGATTGTCAAGGAAAAGGAAGTAAAAGTAATGAAGCGCATCAATTGCAGGGGGTCTGCCATTGAAGCCTGTGTGACCCAACACGGTACCATCGTAGCCCCGCTAATGACAGAACTTGTAGGGTTTAAGGAGATGACCCCTTACAAGGGCGGATGGTGCGGCAATGAAATATACCCGAATGCCTTTACGCCGGAAATTCGTAAAAAGGCAACTAAGTATACCAACCTTTTTGGTGACCAGTTGAGAAAAGAAGGATATAAAGGCTATTTTGAACTGGATTTCCTTATTGATCAAGATAACGGGGAAATTTATCTAGGCGAATTGAACCCTAGGGTAACAGGGGCGAGTTCTATTACCAACCACGCGGTATTTGCCTTGGCAGATGCCCCGCTTTTTGTATTCCATATCCTGGAATGGATGAATGTGGAGTATGAATTGAATGTAAAACAGTTGAACCAAAGATGGGCGAGACAAGAGAATATTGATGGTTGGAGCCAGTTGATCATTAAACATACAGAGGATACCATTGAATATGTTTCCGAGGCCCCAAAATCGGGTATTTGGAAAATGTTCGATAATGGCCATATCCAATATGACAGGATGGACACCCATAGAAGGGCCGTAGAGTCAGAAAACGAGGCGTTTTTCCTTCACATTGCAAAGGAGGGGGATTATTTGTACGAAGGGGCAGATATGGGTATCTTAGTGTCAAGAGGCCGCATGATGACCGATGATTTTAAACTGAATGCACGATCTAAAGCATGGATAAATGCCATTAGAGGGAAATATGTTTCTCAAATCACAGAAGATAAGAGAGAACCTGTTGCACTCACCGGAAGTTTAACCAAATAACGTTCAGCATTAAATTTATAAGGGAATGGGTCTATAATAAATCCGAAGTCTTTGTGGCTTTTGGTAATTTTGTAAAGACCTATTTCCTTGTATCTGAGAATTAATATAATGGCGTATATGCAATTACGATTTAATGCTATTTCCGAACTAGGGGAGCCTGGTGCTAAATTCAAAAAATTATTTGATTCCTATTGGCCAGGCTATAATTCCTGGTTGACTACCAAGGGTGCAGTTTCAGTTCCAGATTTGGCAACTTCACAGGCTGCTTTGAGAAAATATATGCCGGAAATGTTGCCGACATACGAAAAGCTATGTAACCTGGTGAATGCCGATGCGGTGGCGGCCCAATTTCTTACAGGATTTCAGCCCCCAGCGTATATCTCGGCATGTTCACAGGCTGTGTTGGTTGAAAAGGAGGTACAATTGGTGCGGAACTATGATTATCATCCGGACCTATTTGAAGGTACCCTTTTACTGAGCTCCTGGAATGGAAAAAAGGTGATGGCGACCAGTGATTGTCTCATCGGGGCAGTTGATGGGATGAACGAGAGTGGCTTGGCCATTTCACTTACCTTCGGCGGTCGAAAGGTAGTAGGGGAAGGTTTTGGGATACCCTTTATCTTGCGTTACGTCCTCGAATTTTGTGATACTACGGAAGAAGCAGTAGCGGCATTGACCCGTATACCCTCACACATGGCCTACAACGTAACCGTAGTGGACCGTAGTGGGGTATTTAAGACAGTGCTGCTGTCCCCGGATCGTACACCTTTGGTGACTGAGGCTGCTTTTACCACCAATCACCAGATACATGTTGATTGGCCAGAAAACGCAACTTTCAACAAAAGCATGGAGCGTTCGGAGTTTTTAAGCGATCTGTTGGCCCAAAAAGGTTTGGATGCAAAAACTTTGGCCGATGCATTCTTGAGAAAGCCCCTTTATAATACACTTTTCAGTGAAGGTTTTGAAACCCTGTTTACCAGTGTTTATCAACCCGTGGCAGGAACTATGCAATTGCGTTGGCCAAATGAGAGCATGTTCCAGTCGTTCGATAATTTTACGGAGTCACACAAACTGGTTCAATTTGGGGAATCCGCCAAAGAACTGGAGCAAAGTGACACTTTGATGAATACTCCATCGGAAACCTCAAGAGTTACGCCCCAAGAATCTTTGACCTGTAGCACTTTAGAAAGATTTTACCTGAATTGAAAAATCAGATTTATAGATACAGAACTATCATCAATAATAGGGTTAGAACCCTATAATTAATTACATATGGAATTTAAGAGCATCAACCCTTACAATGGGCAGGAAGTAGGAACATACACATCAATTACAGAACAGGAACTGGAGGAAAAACTCCATAAAAGCAAGATCGCCCATAAGGCCTGGAAACAGGTGCCCCTTGCCGAGCGCTGCAGGCTACTGAAAAAAGCGGGAGCGGTTTTGCGGGATAATGTGGAGGAATATGCCAAGATGATCAGCTTGGAAATGGGGAAACCCCTTTCGGAAGCCAAAGGGGAAGTCAACAAGTGCGCATGGGTGTGCGATTATTACGCCGATAATGCCACTGCCTTTCTCGCTGATGAAACCATAGGTACCGATGCCGAGAAAAGTTTTGTACGTCATGACTCCATTGGGGCTGTTCTGGCCATTATGCCCTGGAACTTTCCATTTTGGCAGGTGTTCAGGTATGCGGCGCCCACCTTGACCGCGGGCAATACAGGCTTGTTAAAACACGCCCCGAATGTCTTTGGATGTGCCCAACAGATAGAGGATGTTTTCACAAGGGCAGGGTATCCAGAATATGTGTTTCAGAACCTGATTGTGCACCACGACCAAACCGAGAAGATCATTGTACACGATGCCGTAAAAGCAGTTACCCTAACAGGGAGTGAAAGGGCAGGCTCGGCCGTGGCGGAACTGGCGGGGCGCTACATAAAGAAAACGGTGCTGGAACTCGGGGGCAACAATGCTTTTATCGTATGGGACGATGCGGACATTGACCAGAGCGTAAAGATTGCGGTAACGGCCAGGATGATGAATTGTGGACAAAGCTGTATTGCGGCCAAACGCTTTATTTTAATGGATGGTATTTATGATGAATTCGTCCAGAAATTCACCGAGGCGGTAAAACAATTGAAATCTGGGGATCCGATGGAGGACAATACCACCATAGGGCCGCTGGCGCGACTGGATCTCGCTGACCAATTGAATACCCAGGTAAAAGAATCGGTATCACAGGGAGCCAAACTTTTATTAGGGGGCAATCAGAACGGATGTTACCACGAACCCACTATTTTGGGAGAGGTAGTACCGGGAATGGCCGCCTTTGACCAAGAAACCTTCGGGCCCTTGGCCGCTATGATCAGGGCCAGGGATATTGACCATGCCTTTGAACTTTCTGAAAATTCGAAATACGGGCTAGGGGTAACGGTTTGTACCAAAAACACGGAAATGGCCTTAGAGCATGCCCATAAAGTTAGCGATGGCGCCTATTTTATAAACGAACTGGTGAAGTCCGATCCCAGATTGCCGTTTGGGGGAACCAAAAACTCAGGATATGGCCGTGAACTGTCAAAAGATGGGATGATGGAGTTTGTCAACAGAAAAACGGTATATGTAAAGCATTAAAAGATAGACGCGCTTGGCCGTCATTGTGAGGCCCTTTGGCCAAAGCAATCTGCCACTTTCGTATTCCTTTTGTAAGATTGGCGCGCTCCATTGCCTTCCGCCCGCAATAATAGTTTTTCTGCCTATTGTTTTCTGCTACGTCATTGCGAACGCAGTGAAGCAATCCGTAACATTCGGGTCCTATTGGTAGGATTGTCCATTGTTTTCCTATGATCCAAACCTTTCTTTTCGCTATGAATGTCACCCCTAACCATCTGGCATTGTGATATATTAACATAATGTATCCTTAAAATTATCTTAAAAAGGTAATACAGCATAGAAAGCGGAAAAGGGAGCGGAGTTTTGGAAGGTTATTCTGACGCATCTTTGCAGTGTATAATTTTTAAAACTATACAATCATGACAAAAGAAAAATTTAATCCAAGTATATATCAAACGATCCCCTATTCATTTGATATGGTAGACCAATGGAATGCCGAAGGAAAGAGAATCAAGGATTTAGTACTTAAAAATACAATGGTCACTGAGCAAGGTGTTTCTGAAATGACCCTTAATATCACCAAATTATCTGCTACAGATAAAGCTGGCAAGGAACATTTTATTGAGGATTTTCCATCCTTGGCCAATTTGACTATCAAAGGGTTGCATACAGGGCATTTTTTGAGGTCCAAAAGCGCACTGGAGCTGAACCCTGGGGAGTACACTTCTTTTAGGTTCTATCTGAAAAAAGCAGGAAACAGTTTTGTGTACAGCGACCGCAGTTCAAAAAATGTATCCAGTTTTGAAAGCCTCGATTTTGAGATCGAAGGCGGACTACAGATACACGGAGACGAAGCCAAGGAGGTAATCCTAAGGTTTGATTTTGAACCTTATGCCTTGCCACAGTTTTTGATGAAAACAAAGGAAATGTTCAAAAGCTTCAAGTGGTTTATGAGCCAGTTGGTGCAAAGTATGGAGCACAAACGCATAAAAATTTAGATAAGGGAAGTCGCTCATTTTGGCGGCATAGGGTGTAAGATGTGTTCATCTGCACCAGTACAATACAAAAAGCCTTCCGTTTCTGGAAGGCTTTTTTTGTGCTACCAAGGGGTTAGGTGGTTCGGTATGCGCTGCCATAAAAAAACCCGGCAGTTGAGCCAGGTTTTTAGTATGCCTTTTATCCTATTGGATTAATCGTCCAGCAAGTCGATGATGTCCTTCATTTTGTTGCGTATGGCCTGTGCCAGATCGTTGTTGCCATCTTCATCACGGGGCGATATCTCTATAATGCCATCGTTGTTGCCGTCCATTGCTCCACTCAGGTCTATCCCGTTAACGGAATTGAACAAAAGGGAGAGGTTAAAATCGATCACCAAGCTCTCTGTGTTATTGGAAATTAAAAAATCTACCGTAGGATCCTCAAAATCGATCTCTATTTCATCCATAAAATCATGCCAGAAGACAAAGGGAACATCGTTTACGGTGCCCTTGATCAGTACGGATTTGTCAAAAATCTCACTGTTCACATCCTTGTTTTTATTGATCTTGAACTCCAATTCCTCATAACGGCCATTGGGGACGGTAACATTTAGAAAGCTGATCTGTCCCGCCATTAGGTCTAGGGTAAAGGGACCTTCCAGTTCTATCTCATCTTCGAAATCGAAGTAACCGTCGTCATCCCAGTCATCGTTTATATCATCTTCCATTTCCATCTCTTCCACATCGATCTCCAGTTCAAATTCCACAAGGTTGATGACGAAGTCGGTGATCTCAATACCTTCTGCCACACTCTTGGAGGTGGTCCCCTGTTTGGAAGAAGATGTGGCTGTAGTGGTGCTTTTTGCGCTCAGCGCCAGTTTCCCCGAATCCGAACCTGATTCTTCCTTGGAACAGGAGATTAAGGTGAAAATACTCAGCAGTGCAAGGCCGAGCCATTGATTGAATTGTTTCATAGTAGTAAATTTTAAATATTTGGGTTTATATAATGGTAAAACAACTGAGTTTGGTTTTACCCTACTTTTTTTCGATGAACTACATCAATTGCGTAAGAAAGTATAACGGTAAAGGAGGTCATCTAGTATGGAACCGTGGCGTCAGCAGGATTTTGGAGGAATCTAAAAAACCACAATTTAGCAAAGGATGAACCTTACAGGTTGGCCATCTCGAGAATAGTGTTGCCCTATAAATGGCAAGTGGGTAGGGCCATATAAAAGGGAAACCTCAAAATTTGATCGGGTATAATCAAAATATCCTCTGCGTGGCCAAAGCCAAGAGCTATGACTAATTGGGCAATTCATGACAATGGTCAGGAAATTTTCTGGTGAACCTATATATTTTTGATCATGGAACCGAAGAAGGTATTGAAGTTATTGGTGGTTTGCCTTATTTGTGTGGGGTTGATCACCGCCTTTGTGATACTTCTAAAATATGTAATCAACTAAATTATAGGATATGAAAAAAAATATGGGCGGCACAGACCGCATGATTCGATTTATTATTGCCGCTGTGATCGGGGTCTTGTATTGGCAGAAAATTATAGATGGCACACTGGCCTATGTGCTCCTGACACTGGCGGGGATATTTGTATTGACCAGTTTCGTTAGCTTTTGTCCGCTTTACAGTATTGTGGGTCTCAATACCTGTAAGATAAAAGAGTAGAGATAAATTTGTTTGAAAAAGGGTATTGACTAAGGCATGGTCAATACCCTTTGTTGTGTGCTGCATGTTACATCCGTTGATGCCACCCAGTGTAACTATTGTTACTGTACCGGTAAAATATAGGGTCTACCTTTAGGTACAACTAAACAAAAGACCTATTATGGGATCACATCATCAAGTACTGATTATTGGAGGGGGTACGGCCGGCATTATGGTTGCTTCACAACTTATAAGACAGAAAAAAGTAAAGGATATTGCTATTATCGAGCCATCTGATACACATTATTATCAGCCGGCTTGGACCTTGGTGGCAGCCGGTACTTATGACTTTGCTAAAACAGCCAAACCCATGGGATCCATCATACCTAAGGGCGCTACCTGGATAAAGGATAAGGCCACTGGTTTTGATCCGGAAAACAACCGTGTCCATACTGAGACCAAAGGGGATATTACCTATGATTATTTGGTGGTTGCTCCCGGATTGGCCTATGATTTTAGTTTGGTACCGGGATTGGGGGAGGCCATGGATAAAGGGGTGGTCTGCAGTACCTATACCGATTCCAGACATGCATGGGATGTCATCAAAAACTTTAAGGGAGGGACGGCTTTGTTCACTCAGCCAACCACGCCCATAAAATGTGGTGGCGCACCTCAGAAAATCATGTATTTAGCTGAAAGCTATTTTAGAAAAACGGGCGTTCGAAAAAATATGGAGGTGGTATTTGCAACCTCAGGAACAAAAATATTTGGCATCAAAAGAATAGCCGATACGTTAATGAAGGTGGTTGATAGGAAGGATATCAATCTTAGGTTTTATCACAAACTCGTGGAGGTAGATGCCGAAAAGCAGATTGCCTGGTATGAACTGGGCAAAGATATTGCCCCTGGAACCTGTGTTGTAAAGTCAGGGGATGATGCTAAACCATTGGATGAAACTTTTCAGTATAATTATAAAGATGTAAAAGTGACTATTGAAGGAAACCGATATGGTATTCATTATGATATGTTGCATACGGCACCGCCATCGGTAGCTCCAACGTTTGTTAGTGAATCTTCCTTGGTGAACGAGGTAGGATGGGTAGATGTGGACAAACAAACCATGCAGCATACCAAATATCCAAATATTTTTAGTTTGGGCGATGTGTCCTCCCTGCCCACTGCAAAAACGGGGGCGGCTGTAAGAAAACAAGCCCCAGTTGTGGTAGAAAATATAGACCTGTTGATCAAAGAAAACAAAATCGGGACAAAAGCCTATAATGGGTATTCTTCCTGTCCGCTCGTTACCGATTACGGTAAAATGGTATTGGCAGAGTTTGATTATGACAACAAATTCACCCCAGATCCCAAACTGAAGCAAATGCTGGTTTTTGATAGTACCAAAGAGCATTGGAGATTGTGGCTGCTAAAGAAATATGGGTTGCCATATCTCTATTGGAATAAAATGATGAAGGGCAAAAATGTATAATTAAATTTCCCCCATTTATTGTAAGAAGATGAAACCTAACAAGTTTCATCTTTTTTTTTGTCGCAAATTTTTAAAAAACATCACTTTTTGTCTTTGGTACCTTACCTATTGGGATGATACTGGACTATTAATATAGGGCGAAGTATACCAGAAAGGGAAATGCTATGCCAATTGTACATGGTTAGATTTTATGAATCCTTACTTGATGGAATTTGTATAGGGCGATCTTTTATTTTATGCCCATAATCCTCCATTTTGTGTACATCTTTTCGGAAATAAACTCTAATTTTGCCTTACAAATCTTGTAAATTCCATACTATTTTTCTTACTTATATGTTTTAAATTTGATTTTTTTAAAATGTCCTTTTCTTGGTCATTGTGGCAAGAAAAAATGCGATACGACAAAAGATGCAGTCGTTTTATGTGCAAATTGTTAGATGAAAAGTGAATATGAACAAGGACGTATCTTTTAACCCAAAGAAACCATTTCCACACGTGGACAATAAGAAGGTAGTTGAAATTCTCCCCCTTTTGGAACTCGCCAAATATATTGGAAGGGCTTCTGCCGTGGTCCTCTCAGGAACTGGGGATAAAAAGGAGAGCTATACTGCTTCAGGAAAAAGCCTTTCATCTGAAGATAAAGCCCTTCTGGAGCCTTTTCTGGCCCATAGCCTGAACTCCTCAAAAAACAGAACAATCACATCCCAAGTGCAGAAGGTAGACGGGTTTGAACCTGGAAAATGGAGCCAAGGGAATTTTATCATTGCAGGCTACATGGGTTGGCCCTTGTCATCCGTGGAAGGTAATTCTTTAGGGGTGTTGAGTTTCATCTATGATGCTGCCTTTGAGTTGAATCCCGATCAGGAAAAAGCAATTCGTACAATACTCTCACTAGTGTCCAAAGAACTGGAGGAAGGCCGTGCCCTAGAGGAATTGAGATTGGCCCAAAAGGAACTTAAACTAGAGAGAGAGCACAGAAAAAATATTGTTGAGAACTCTAAACTAAGCCTTTGGAAATGCAATGTAAAGGAAGATACTTTATATATCGATGACAAATGGGCGGCCATCCTCGGATATGATGAGGAAGAAATAAACCCCTTGACCTTGGAGAAATGGGAGTCCATGATTCACCCAACAGATTTGGATATGTTACGGGAGAAATGGAAGCGTTATTTGGCCGGTACAAATGTCAATTACAAGGTGACCTACAGAATAAAGCATAAAGACGGGGCTTGGAAATGGTTTTCGGAATCTGGCAATGCCATAAAACACGATAACAACGGGGTTCCCTTGCAAATGGTGGGCATAGTTGAGGACATCACTCAATTGCAATTGGACAATATACATCTGGAAGAGGCATTACAGCGCCTTACCTACCTGTCCAAGGCTACTTCAGATGCTATTTGGGATTTGGACCTGGTGAACGAGACCCTGCAATGGAACGATAATTTTTTTGAAAATTATGGGCATCAACCGGAAGAATATGCAATGGCGGGGCTGACCCTTTGGGCAGAAAATATCCATCCGGAAGATAGGGTGCGGGTAGAACATAGTTTTGAAGCATCTCTAATAGGTGATAATGAAAACTGGGAGGAGGAATACCGGTTTAGGAAAGCGAACGGAGAATATGTAATTGTGAACGATAAGGCCTTTATCATAAGGGATGCCCATGGGAAGGCTGTTCGTATGATCGGCGCTCTTTGTGATATAACGGAAAAAAATAACTACCTACTCAAGGCAAAAATTGCCAATGAACGTTTTCAGCGTATTATAGATCTTACCAAGGAAGTAATTTATGATTGGGACATCATCAATGAGGATGTGTACTGGGGTTCTGGCTATGTAAAGCAATTTGGCCATGAACTGCCAGAGAAGAAAGTCACGCTCCAGACCAGGATCAATCATTTGCACCCCGATGATGTGCATAGAGTGCTAAACGAATTAAAGGATTTGCTCAAAAATCCGGATCAGAATTATTTTGAGGTGAAGTACCGTTTCCTAAAGGGTGATGGCACCTATATAGATATTCACGAAAAGGCTAGTATCCTTAGAAATGATAATGGGGGCCCGTTCCGTATGGTGGGTACCATGAGGGATGTTTCCGAGGCCAACAGGTACTTGGAGCAGTTGAAAGAATCTGAAAAAAAATACAACGACCTCTTTCATCTTTCGCCCCAACCATCATGGGTCTATGATTTGGAAACCCTTCAATTTTTAGATGTGAATTCCGCGGCCATAGACTGTTATGGATATAGTCTGAGGGAGTTTATGAACCTTACCCTGGCCGATATTAGGCCCAAATCTGAGATAGACCCGTTGATGGTGGAGATTGAGAATGTGCGCTCAGATTCCGAAAGAATTTATGAAGGGGTCTTTAGGCACAGTAAGAGCAATGGGGAAGAATTTGATGTACGTATCTACAGCAATCCGATTAATTTTAGGGGCCGTACCTGTAGACAGGTTGTGGCCTTTGATATTTCTGAACTGACCAAGCACATCAAGACCATTGAATCCCAAAACTCCAAATTCAACAAGATTGCCTGGATGCAGAGCCATGTGCTCAGAGCACCCCTGGTACGAATGATGGGCCTCACCAATTTATTGTTGGATCCGGAGGAAAATACCCAGGGGGAAAATAGATTTGTATTAGAGGAGATCCGTAAATCTTCCAATGAAATAGATCAGATCACCAGAGAGATTGCACAAATAACTAATGAATTGAAAACCAAACAACTGACCAATGGCCAATAAGATTGTTCTTGTGGATGATGATCCGATCATACAATATGTGCATCGTCGGATTCTTAAAAAGTATGCGAACCAAGCAGTTGTTCAATTCGAGAATGGTTCCGATGCCCTGGAATATTTTGAAGGAAACGGGAAAGAGGGGTCGCCCCATCTGGTCTTGTTGGATATCAACATGCCTATTATGGACGGATGGGAATTTTTGGATGTTGTGTACGAGAAAGGGTTGAACCATGACATGACTGTCATTATCTTGACCTCCTCCGTGGATATTCTAGACATGGAAAAGGCGAAAAAGTATGACAACATCATCAGGTTTGAACAAAAACCTTTGACTGCAGAAAAGGTAGGTGCTATTCCTATTCTCTTAGAATATTTAGAACAGGATTAATTTTTAGTATCCCGAAGAAAAGAAAAAAATGTAGTATACAAATTGACCCGTTATTGATCAGATACGGTGCAAAATAAAAAGTAAATTAGGTTACGCAGTACTTCGTTAAAGCCGAGGGAAACAGCCTAGTGGTTTAAAAGAAACCAAAGGCGGCCAAAATTAAGCAAATAATAACGGCTATCAATATCACTATTAATACCGCAACCATGATCCTGAGAAATCCGTTCAGGATTTTTATGCCGATGGTCAATTCGTTTTCCATTTCCATTTGATGAACCTTTGCTTTAAAATTACATAATTAATTGTGAATCTTCAATCGAATCATAGAAAATATCGTCAAAATACGGTGAATATACCATATATCCCACAGAGCCCTATGTTTTTTAAGGTCACTGCTGATGCCTTCGCTATGCGCTACTGTCCTTGGTAAATTGCTTCTCCAAAGCCTCTAAGGAAATCCCCTTTGTCTCAGGCATCATAAAAATCACGAAGAACAATTGTAGGACCATCATAAAGGCAAAGAATATAAAAATAGGCCAAGGATTGTCCTTGAATACGCCATCCGTACTGTCCAAAAATATAGGGGTGATCAAGGTAATGACCGCTGCAAAAACCCAATGTACTCCTGTTCCCCAAGACTGCCCATAGGCACGTACCTTATTGGGAAAAATCTCGGAAATAAACACCCAGATCACCGCTCCCTGGCCAATGGCATGGGAAGCGATAAAAGCACAGATGAAAATTAAAAGCAGGGTAGAGCTCGCCCCTGTATAAAAACACCAGCCTACCATGGATAAACTAATAATATAGCCCAAAGAGCCTATTTTCATCAATTGTTTTCTCCCCAATCTATCGATCAATTGAATACCGATAAGGGTAAAGATGAGGTTGATGATTCCTATGGAAATGGAATTGAAAAGGGATTCTTTTCCTCCCAATCCTGCCCTTTCCAATATTTCAGGGGCATAATACAGTACAAAATTGATGCCCGACAACTGATTGAAAAAAGCAATCAGAAAGGCCAGTACCAAAGGCTTTTTGTATTTCCCTTCGAAGAGTCCGGCTTTGGCGGTTTTTACGCCTATGGAGTTTTTTATTTCTTCAAGTTTTATCAAAGCCTGTGCCTTATCAGAGATATAGGTAAGCATTTTGAGTGCGCCCGCTTCGTCCTTTCTGTTAAGGACAAGCCATCTGGGACTATTGGGCACTTGTAGGACCATGATGCAATAGATCACTGCTGGGATGGCCTCTACCCCCAGCATCCAGCGCCAATCATTGGCACCATCAAATCCCTTTAAAAGGTAATTGGAAATAAAAGCAATGAAAATACCAAAAACGATATTAAATTGGTATAAAGCGCCTAGTTTTCCGCGATTCTGAGCCGTAGAAATTTCCGAGATATAAATGGGCGCTGCAACAGATGAAGCGCCTACTCCCAAACCACCTATAAGCCTAAAGAAGGAAAATATATAGGGATCACTGGCCACAGCAGATCCCAGGGCGGAAATAGTGTATAAGACCCCGATCCAAAATAAGGTTTTCTTTCTGCCTAGCCTATCACAGGGAATACCCCCAAAAAGCGATCCCAAAACGGTACCCCATAGGGCCATGGACATGATAAACGTACCATGAAACCAAGGGGAGGTCTGCCATAGTTCTTTGATGGGCAAATTGGCGCCGCTAATAACAACGGTGTCAAAGCCAAATAGAAATCCCGCTAAGGCTGCGGTAAGGGAAATTCTTAAGATACGTTTGTTCATGGTGGTTGGTCAAAGTATGTAAACATACTAAAAAAACAATCGGGATATAAAAAAAAGTCCGCCTTTTGGAATGTGCCCCAGTCATTTAAAAGCACGTTTCAAAATAGCAACTGACCTCTTATAACAGCTTTTTTATATGGTGTAGAATTTTACTACTGGCGCCCTTGTTTTGGGCAATGTAGTTGGCGTTGCGTGTTCCCGTTTCTTTTCTAAAATCAGGATTTTGTAACAGTGCATCCAAAGTTTTCTGCAATTCCACCTTATCGGAAACGGGGAGTACCCCCTTTAGATGGACCAGGTCCTCCGCCTCTTTAAAGCCTTTGAATTCTGGCCCGATGATTACCGGGATCCCAAAAACGGCAGGCTCCAGAGTATTGTGGAGGCCGGTAGCGAACCCGCCGCCCACATAGGCGATATCGGCATAGCTGTATATTTTGGTAAGGAGTCCGACCGTATCAATGATCAGCACCTCGGCATCTGCGATATCGGTTTTGTCCAATTCAGAGAACAGCACTGTTTTTTTGGTGATGGCCCCTTTCAATTTTTGAATATGGGCCTCTTTGATATTATGGGGCGCTATCGCGAATTTTATGCCCTGGTCGATCTTATTCATGGCCTCCAAGAGAATGGCCTCGTCCTCAGGCCAGGTGCTACCGGCCACCATACATAGGTCGCCCTGTTTGAAGGTAGCCATAAAATCCAGGGTATTGTCCCGCTCCAGAATTTCAGACACCCTATCCAATCTGGTGTCCCCGGCTACAGTGCTGTTGTTGATATCGATAGAGCGGAGCAGGTCCTGGGAATTTTTGTCCTGCACAAAAATATGGGAGAAGGTATGCAGCCCCTTTCTCATAAAACCACCGTAACCCTTAAAGAAAATCTGTCTCTTTAGGAAAATGGCAGAAATTAATAGGGTGGGAACCTGCTGCTGCTTGAGTTCCTGTAAATAGTTGGGCCAGATTTCATACTTCACAAAGATGGCTAGCCTTGGCCGGGCCAAGGCTATAAATTTCCTTGCATTTTTTTTCGTGTCCAAAGGCAGGTAGAGGACCAGATCGGCAACGGTTGTATTTTTTTTGACCTCATAGCCCGATGGCGAGAAAAAGGTCACAAGGATCTTATGGTTGGGATAGGTAACTTTTAGCTTTTCAATGATGGGCAGGCCTTGTTCAAACTCTCCCAGGGAGGCCGTATGTACCCAGATAACCTTGTCTTGTTCGGAAATTTCTTGTTGTAGTTGGGAAAAGACATTTTTTCTGCCATCTACAAACAATTTTAGTTTGGGACTAAAATTGGCGACCAGTTTTAGGACGGAGGATGCTACTAGTACTGCTAAATTATATAGAAATAACACTCGGTAATCGTTTCGCGCTAAATTACGTTTCTTTACAACAATACCTTGGCTTCAGTTCCTTATTTTTGTATTATTGTTATATAAATATTGAAGATGAAGAAAATACAAATGGTAGACCTTAACGGGCAATACCAGTCGATTAAAGAACAGATCAATTCATCCATATCCCAAATTCTAGAAACCACAGCTTTTATAAACGGACCAGAGGTTCATGCCTTTCAAAAGGAGCTTGAGACTTATTTGGGTGTAAAGCATGTTATTCCCTGTGCCAATGGTACGGACGCCCTACAGATTGCCATGATGGGCTTGGGGTTGGAACAAGGGGATGAAGTGATCACTGCAGATTTTACCTTCGCCGCCACGGTAGAGGTTATTGCCCTTTTAAAACTTACCCCTGTTTTGGTGGATGTTGATCCAGACACCTTCAATATAGATCCGGTAGCTTTGGAAAAGGCAATCACCCCCAAAACAAAAGCCATTGTCCCGGTACATCTTTTTGGTCAGTGTGCCAATATGGATGTGATCATGGCAATAGCCAAAAAACACAACTTATTTGTTATTGAAGATAATGCCCAAGCCATTGGGGCCACCCATACCTCGGCAGATGGCACCAAAGTGATGGCTGGAACTATCGGACATGTTGCGGCAACCTCGTTTTTCCCTTCCAAGAATTTAGGCTGTTATGGTGATGGCGGGGCCATTTTCACCAACGACGACGATCTGGCGCATACGCTAAGGGGAATCGTGAACCACGGGATGTATGAGCGTTACCACCACGATGTGGTAGGGGTCAATTCCAGATTGGATTCCATTCAAGCGGCGGTGCTCAGAGCAAAGTTGCCAAAACTGGATGCCTACAATAATAAAAGACGCAATGCCGCCAGGAGCTATTCCAAAGCTTTTCAAGGGCAAAAAAATATTAGAGTTCCAAAAACTGTTAATGGTTGTGAGGGCATTTGCGATACCTGTGACTGCCATGTCTTCCATCAATATACCTTGCGGATAATGAACGGACAAAGGGATGCCCTGGTGCAGCATTTAAGTGAAAAAGGGATTCCATGTGGGGTCTATTATCCCATTCCGTTGCACCGTCAAAAGGCGTATTTGGATGAGCGGTACAAGGAGGCTGATTTTCCTGTGACCAACCAATTGGTGAAGGAGGTCATTTCCCTACCCATGCATACCGAGCTCGATGAGGAGCAGATCAATTTTATTGCACAGACAATTATTAAGTTCATAAACGCTTAAGTAAAATGAAGATACTCGTTACGGGTGGACTTGGATTTATAGGTTCGCATACAGTGGTAGAATTGCAAAATAAAGGTTTTGAGGTCGTCATCATTGACGACCTTTCCAATTCGTCCCAAGAGGTATTGGGGCGCATAACTTCCATTACCGGAAAAGAGCCCGTTTTTGAAAAAATGGATCTTAGGGAAAAAGGAAAAGTGACCGACTTTTTTAAAAGACACCAGGATATCCAGGGGGTAATCCATTTCGCGGCCTCAAAAGCGGTAGGTGAAAGTGTGGACAAGCCTTTGCTCTATTACGAGAACAATATCAATACCTTGGTCTATGTCCTTCAAGAGCTGACCCAAAAGGAAAAGGCAGGATTTATTTTTAGCTCTTCCTGTACGGTTTATGGCCAAGCAGACACCATGCCCATTACAGAAGACGCGCCGGTAAAACCAGCAGAATCCCCTTATGGGAATACCAAACAAATAGGAGAGGAGATTATCAGGGATATCTGTAAAGTGACGCCTGCTCTTAATGCCATTTCGTTGCGATATTTTAATCCAATGGGTGCCCATCCTTCTGCTGCCATTGGGGAATTGCCTATTGGAGTGCCACAAAATTTGGTGCCTTTTATCACCCAGACCGGGGTGGGATTGCGAGAGCAACTATCGGTCTTTGGGGATGATTACCCAACCTCTGATGGTACCTGTATTAGGGACTATATCCATGTAGTGGATCTTGCAAAGGCGCACGTGGTGGCATTGGAAAGACTGCTAGAAGGAAAAAACAAGGAGAACTATGAGGTCTTTAATGTGGGGACAGGAACAGGTAGTACCGTTTTGGAGGTCATCAAAAGTTTTGAGAAAGTATCCGGGAAAAAATTGAACTACAAAATTGTGGACCGTAGGGCCGGCGATATTACTTCGGCCTATGCGGATACCACCAAAGCCAATAACATTCTTGGGTGGAAAGCAGCATCTACATTGGATGAAGCCATGAAATCTGCATGGGATTGGGAATTGAAAGTTAGAAATAAATAGCACTACATCATGAAAAAGATACTCTTATCCGTTTTGGCATTTTTGCCTTTTTTGGTCGCCGCCCAAGACACTTATTTGCACTGTGGTAAAGTGGTGGATGTGAAATCGGGCAAGGTCCTTACCGAAAAAACCATCATAGTTTCCGGAGATAAGATCAAGGAAATTAAAAACGGCTATGTGTCGGGATGGGAAAATGACAAGAGTATCGACCTAAAAAATAAAACGGTCCTTCCCGGACTGATCGATATGCATGTGCATATAGAAAGCGAGTCCAACCCCAAAACATATATTAATAGGTATGTGCAAAATGAGGCCGATATTGCCTTTGAATCAACCGTATATGCCAAGAATACCTTAATGGCAGGTTTTACTACCGTTAGGGATTTAGGGGGCAGTGGAGTAAACATAGCCCTGCGAAATGCTATCAATAAAGGCTTGGTGGATGGACCACGAATATTCACGGCAGGTAAATCTATTGCCACAACAGGGGGGCATGCAGATCCTACCAACGGCATGAAAAGTGACCTTATGGGAGATCCAGGACCAAAAGAAGGGGTTGTAAATTCTCCTGAAGACGGTAAGAAAGCCGTAAGACAGCGCTATAAAGATGGTGCCGATGTTATAAAGATTACGGCGACTGGCGGCGTACTTAGTGTGGCCAAAAGCGGCAGTAACCCACAGTTTACCGTGGAGGAAATAAAGGCCATTACAGAAACGGCCAAAGATTATGGGATGCTTACCGCAGCCCATGCCCATGGAGACGAAGGGATGCAGAGAGCCATCTTGGGAGGGGTAAAAACCATTGAACACGGGACCTTTATGAGTGATGCCACCATGGACATGATGGTAAAATACAACAGTTATCTGGTGCCGACCATCATAGCTGGGAAACAGGTAGTGGAGAAAGCCGCAATCCCGGGTTATTTTCCAGAAGTGGTGGCCCAAAAGGCAAGAGAAGTGGGACCATTGGTGGCGGACATGTTCAAGAGGGCCTATAAAAAAGGAGTGCCGATCGCATTTGGTACAGATGCCGGAGTGTTTACCCATGGTCTTAATGCCAGGGAGTTTGGGTATATGGTAGAAGGAGGAATGCCGGTTATGGAGGCCTTGGCCTCGGCTACCGTCACCAATGCCGATCTATTGGGGATGGGCGACAGTCTTGGACAGTTAAAAGCAGGATATTTGGCAGACATCGTGGCCGTAAATGAGAATCCTGTGGATAATGTGGCTACCTTGGAAAAAGTGACCTTTGTGATGAAAAATGGCGCCGTTTATAAAAACGAGTAAACCAAAACTTGGGATTATCCGTAGATAGCATATGGTAGTAAATTTTCCCAATAGCACAAAATTGCTGGAGACGGCAGAGGCAGAAAACCTATATGGCAAATTGGTGGCCCAATTGATCAAAGACTTCGGCTTGGCCAATATATTCATAGAGCTTGAGGAGGGTATTGCCCCTGAAGATCTAAAGAAGGTCATCCACGAAAAAATCTACGTGCTCATCATGGAGAGGTTCGCGGACTACCTCAATCTGCTTTATATCATTGACGTGCCCGAAAATACGGTAAAGGCCATCACGGCGGTAGATGTGGTTGAAGTTGCCGATGAGGTCACTTTCCTTATCCTAAAAAGGGAATGGCAAAAAGTCTGGTTCAAGGCGAAATACAATTAAAAATAGACTCTCACAAAAGGCATAAAAGGGTCTGCATAAATACTCTTTTCATCATCGTAAAGCAGGTCGTATCTGATCCCAAAGGTCACATTGCGGTTGCTGTAGCCCACCCCTATAAACAAAGCCGGAGACCAATAGTTGTCCTCTATATTGGCGCCTTCAAACCCATAATCCCTGTTCACCCGCAACTGTTCCAGTTCTGCCGACAATTGTATGGGCCGTACAGGGTTGAAAAGTGTCAGAAGACTGCCGCCATAGGCCATTAATTTGGATTCCTGGAACTTGGAATAATTAAAATTAAGTCCTAATCCGAAGGCGATCTGTTCGTTGGCCTGGTAAATGGCACTAGGCGAAAGAGCGGCGTTAAAAGAGTCCCTGCCAAAACCGAGACCAATGCCTCCCCCATAGTGCACATTGTTCCAAAAATCCCCTGAATTCACATATCCCTGAGCGGTAGTGATAATACTGCTTAGTGTGAAAAAAAACATCAAAACAGTTTTTTTTGAGAGGTAATGCTTCCTTTTCATAATATTCGTTAATTTTTACAATATTCAGCCCTAAGGTAAGCTTGGAAATGTTAATTGTTGTATTTTTGATTAAATTTTGTTCAAAAGACAGAGACAACCGTTCATGGATAAATATTCTTTTTTAAATGCTGCGCATACTTCCTTTTTCGCAGAACTATATGACAAGTATTTAACGAATCCCGATAGCGTTGAGCCAAGTTGGCGTGCGTTTTTCCAAGGTTTTGACTTTGGTCAGGAGAGTGCCTGGGATGAAATGGAAATGCCAGCTTCATCTGCTGGTGCCGCCATGCCCCAAGGGCAGCAAGTGGAAATTCCGCAAACTCTTCAGAAGGAATTTCAAGTCGTAAAACTTATTGATGGGTACCGCAGTAGAGGGCACCTGTTTACAAAAACCAATCCTGTTAGGGAAAGACGAAAGTATACCCCAACCTTGGACATAGAAAACTTTGGCCTGGAACCAGGGGATATGGATACGGTTTTTACGGCGGGTCAAATCATTGGAATAGGTAAGAGTACCTTGAGGGAGATCATTGACCACTTAAAGAGTATCTATTGTGACGCCATTGGGGTGGAGTACATGTACATCAGAACCCCTGAGCGTATTGAATGGATTCAAAATAGATTGAACATAAACGACAACCATCCTAAGTACAGTAACGACCGTAAAAAGCATCTTCTAAAAAAGTTGAATGAGGCTGTTTCTTTTGAAAGTTTCTTGCATACCAAATATGTGGGGCAGAAAAGATTTTCATTGGAAGGGAACGAGTCTTTGATCCCAGCTTTGGACGCCGTTGTGGAAAGGGCTGCCGAAATGGGCGTGGAGCAGTTTGTGATGGGAATGGCCCATAGGGGTAGGTTGAGCGTACTTACCAATATTTTCGGAAAATCCCCTAAGGATATTTTTGGGGAGTTTGATGGGAAGGATTATGAGCAGGATATTTTTGATGGAGACGTAAAGTACCATTTGGGATGGACCTCCGATAGGATGTCCGACAATGGAAATAAAATAAAAATGAACATAGCCCCCAACCCGTCCCACTTGGAAACGGTAGGTGCGGTTGTGGAGGGAATCACAAGGGCCAAGCAAGATGAGTATTACCCTGACGATTTTTCTAAAGTATTGCCCATTATAGTCCATGGTGATGCTGCCATAGCCGGTCAGGGCTTGGTATACGAAGTAGTGCAAATGGCAGATTTGGATGGGTACAGAACAAACGGTACCATCCATATTGTAGTGAACAACCAAATAGGGTTCACCACCAATTATCTCGATGCCAGAACCTCTACCTATTGCACCGATGTGGCAAAGGTGACCTTGAGTCCAGTGTTGCACGTTAATGCAGATGATCCCGAGGCCGTGGTACATGCTTCCATGTTTGCCCTGGAATATAGGATGACCTTTAAAAGGGATGTCTTCTTGGATTTATTGGGGTATAGAAAGTACGGGCATAATGAAGGTGATGAGCCTAGATTTACCCAGCCTAAATTGTATAAGGCTATTGCAAGCCATCAGAATGCGAGAGACCTTTATGCGGCGAAATTAATTGCAGAAGGGGTTATCGACGAAAGTTTTGTGCCTAAATTGGAAGAAGAATACAAGGCTTCCCTGGAAGAGGATCTGGAAGATTCCAGAAAATTGGACAAAACGGTAATTACACCATTCATGGCAGATGAATGGAGTGGTTTTGAAGCGGTGCAGGAAGAGGAGATGATGAAGCCGGTGGATACCACTTTCGATAAAAAGAAATTGACCGAGATTGCCAAGATCATCACAGAATTGCCCAAGGGGAAAAAGTTCTTGCGCAAGGTGGTGAAGTTGATCGATGACCGAAAGAAAATGTTCTTTGAAACGGACACTTTGGATTGGGCCATGGGAGAACTTTTGGCCTATGGTACATTGTTGCATGAAGGTTACGGAGTGCGTATGTCCGGTCAGGATGTGGAGCGTGGAACGTTTTCACACCGTCATGCCGTAGTAAAAGTAGAAGAAAGTGAAGAGGAGATCATGCAATTGAACATGCTTTCCGAAGATCAGGGAAGGTTTCAAATCTACAACTCCCTATTATCAGAATACGGGGTAGTGGGCTTTGATTATGGTTATGCGATGGCCAGTCCCAATACCTTGACGATCTGGGAGGCACAATTTGGGGATTTCAGTAATGGGGCCCAAATCATGATTGATCAATATATTTCTGCAGCTGAGGATAAATGGAAACTTCAAAACGGTTTGGTGATGTTGTTGCCACACGGTTATGAAGGACAAGGAGCGGAGCATTCATCGGCAAGGATGGAACGGTACCTGCAATTATGTGCCAAGGATAATATGTACATTGCAGATTGTACCACCCCAGCAAACATGTTCCATTTGTTGCGAAGACAGATGAAATCCAATTTTAGAAAACCTTTGATCGTGTTTACCCCAAAAAGTCTCTTGCGTCATCCAAAAGCGGTTTCCTCTGCAGACGAGATGGCCAATGGCAAATTCCAAGAGGTGATAGACGACGTAAGTGCAGATGATAAAAAGATAAAAAGTCTGGTCTTTTGTACCGGGAAGTTCTATTACGATCTGTTGGCGGTAAAAGAGGAAAACAATAGGGATGATGTTGCCCTGGTAAGGGTGGAGCAATTATTCCCATTGCCTGCAGCCCAAATGAAGGATATCATTGCGAAATATAAAAACGCGGATGACATCGTATGGGCACAGGAAGAGCCACGTAACATGGGCGCCTGGAGCCACTTGTTGATGCACTTCAGTGATGTAAGCAAATTCAGGGTAGCCTCTAGAAGATTCTATGCTTCTCCAGCTGCCGGTAGCGCTGTACGTTCCAAAAGACGTCACCAAGAAGTCATTACCTATGTTTTTGATAAGACAAAGGACAACATGGTAAGAGAAAATATAAAATAATAACGCATCTATTAAAATTATAAAATAATGATTTTAGAAATGAAAGTTCCCTCTCCTGGGGAATCTATTACCGAGGTAGAAATAGCAGAATGGTTGGTAAAAGATGGTGATTATGTGGAAAAGGACCAGGCCATTGCCGAGGTCGATTCCGATAAGGCCACATTGGAACTGCCTGCGGAAGATAGTGGAATTATAACTTTAAAGGCTGAGGTCGGTGATGCGGTTGCAGTAGGAGAAGTAGTTTGCTTGATCGATACAAGTGCCGAAAAACCGGCCGGTGGAGATAAGGGAGCTAGTGCCAAAGCTGAAAAAGAAGAGGTGAAGGAAGAGCCTAAAAAGGCTGAAAAACCAGCGGAGCCTGCAAAAGCAAAAGAGACCTACGCGTCTGGGACAGCTTCCCCGGCAGCTAAGAAAATATTAGAGGAAAAGAATATGGATGCCTCTTCCATCAAAGGCACCGGCAGGGACGGTAGAATCACCAAAGATGATGCAGTCAATGCAGTTCCATCCATGGGTACCCCTAAAGGTGGCAAGAGAGGTGAGACAAGAACAAAATTATCCATGTTGCGCCGTAAGGTAGCGGAACGTTTGGTGATGGTGAAAAATGAAACGGCCATGTTGACCACTTTTAACGAAGTGGATATGTCGCCAATTTTTGATCTTCGCAACCAGTACAAAGAGCAGTTTAAAGACAAGCACGGCGTAGGGCTTGGTTTTATGTCGTTCTTCACCAAAGCAGTGATCAGGGCATTACAAATGTATCCTTCTGTGAATTCCATGATAGATGGCAAAGAAATGATCTCCTTTGATTTTTGTGATATCAGTATCGCGGTTTCCGGGCCTAAAGGGTTAATGGTGCCTGTTATCAGAAATGCAGAGAACCTATCTTTTAGAGGGGTAGAGGCAGAAGTAAAAAGATTGGCATTAAGGGCTCGTGAGGGTGAGATTACCGTGGATGAGATGACGGGGGGAACCTTTACCATTACCAATGGTGGCGTTTTTGGCTCCATGTTGTCAACTCCAATTATCAATCCTCCGCAAAGTGCTATTTTGGGAATGCATAATATAGTGGAAAGACCAATTGCCAAAGATGGCAAAGTGGTTATAGCGCCCATTATGTATGTGGCCCTTTCCTATGACCATAGAATAATTGACGGCAAGGAATCTGTTGGTTTCTTGGTAGCGGTTAAAGAGGCATTGGAGAGTCCGGTAGAATTGTTGATGGACAATGATGTAACTAAAGGTTTGGAGCTATAAACTTCAAATACAATATAATAAAAGCCCGAAGTTTACTTCGGGCTTTTTTGTTTTAGGTAAACGCACTTTTTGTCGTAATCTATAATGGCTTTTCCCTTCTTTAGGACGTCGGCACCTACCACCCCATCAACGGGTTGAGCATTGTGGGATATCAAGGCTTCGTTTACGTGTACCAGATCAAAAAGGACCAGCTTCACCTTTTCTTGGGACCATTGCCCAATTTCGATAGTGTTCTTGGTGGATATTTGGGTCTCCATATTGGTGGCTCCAGCCCCGGCGGCCTTAATTTTGGAGTTCTTGGATACCAGTTCAAAATATTCAATTTTATCCAGTCCAACACAAGTATTGGAGGCGCCTGTATCCAATATAAATCTACCGGTGATGCCATTGATCTTGGCAATGATCTCAAAATGGTCTGTTGCCGTTAGATCTAAAGGCACTTGAATATAGTTTTTGCCCTTTAAGAACTTTTTGAGGCTTTTCATTTATTTTTTTGGCAAAGATAAGGCTATTTTTGCGGCATGATACTTACAGACACACATACACATTTATATAGTGAGGCTTTTGATGAGGATAGGGAGAAGGTCATAAAAAAGGCCATGGATCTAGGGGTGAAACGATTTTTTATTCCCGCTATAGATTCTTCATATACGGCCTCCATGTTGGCACTGGAAAAAGCGTATCCGGACCATATGTATCTTATGTCGGGCCTGCATCCGACCCATGTAAAGGAAAACTTTAAAGAAGAATTACAGCATGTGGAGGAGATGATGTCCACGCACAAGTTTTATGCGGTAGGGGAAATCGGAATCGACCTATATTGGGACAAGACCTTTTTAAAAGAGCAGCAAGAAGCCTTTAAACTTCAGATCCAACTGGCCAAAAAACACAAATTGCCAATTGTCATCCATTGCAGGGAAGCCTTTGAAGAGATTTTTGAGGTATTGGAAGAAGAGCGAGGGGATGATCTTTTTGGTATCTTCCACTGTTTTACCGGCGATTACCAACAGGCGCAAAGAGCTATAGGATTTCAAATGAAATTGGGAATAGGGGGCGTGGTGACCTTTAAAAATGGAAAAATAGATACTTTTCTGGACCAAATAGACCCCAAGCATATTGTTTTGGAGACGGACTCACCTTATTTGGCGCCCGTTCCTTATCGCGGGAAAAGAAATGAGAGTGCTTATCTTATCAATGTGGTGGAAAAGCTCGCGGGAATCTATAAAAGAAGTGAAGAAGAAATTGCCGAAATTACAACGGCCAATTCCAAAGCTATTTTTGGGATATAATAATAAGTATGGAAATGGAAGATAAAACCAAGATCATGTTGATCTACACCGGTGGAACCATTGGGATGGTCAAAGACTATAGTACTGGCGCCCTGAAGGCTTTCAATTTTAAAAAATTGGAAAAGCACATCCCGGAATTGAGTCAGTTGGATTGTAGCATTGACAGCGTCTCCTTTGACACCCCAATAGATTCATCCAACATGAATATCACACATTGGGTTTCCATAGCAACTATGATAGAGGAGCATTATGAAAATTATGACGGCTTTGTAGTTCTACATGGAAGTGACACCATGAGCTACACCTCCTCAGCGTTGAGCTATATGTTGGAACATTTGGCCAAACCTGTGATCTTTACCGGATCCCAGTTGCCCATAGGGGATTTGCGTACAGATGCCAAAGAGAATTTGATCACCTCCATTCAAATTGCGGCATTGCAAAATGGTTCTGGTCCCGTGATCAAAGAGGTCTGTCTTTATTTTGAATATAAGCTCTACAGGGCCAACAGGACCACCAAGTTCAATGCGGAACATTTTGAGGCGTTTGGATCCTTGAATTATCCCGAGCTGGTAGAATCTGGAGTGCATTTAAAGGTTCACTATGACCATTTATGGGTGGGAAATAGAAACAAAAAGTTCATTGTCCATAAAAAAATGGACGATAATGTGGCTATCTTAAAACTTTTTCCGGGGTTAAAAAGGTCGGTTTTGCAAAGTATTTTGAAAATCCCTGGATTAAAAGCATTGGTTTTGGAGACTTATGGTGCAGGAAATGCCCCAACAGATGCATGGTTGCTACAAGATTTAAAGGATGCAATTGATGGCGGGCTGCACATCGTAAACGTAACACAATGCTCGGGAGGAAGTGTAATTATGGGTCAATATGAAACCAGTGAGCATTTGCAAAAACTGCAACTGATTAATGGTAAGGATATTACAACGGAGGCTGCCATTACCAAACTGATGTATCTCTTGGGGAGCAACGTTTCCGCTAAGTTGTTCAAAACCATATTTGAAACTTCACTGAGAGGGGAAATGCAATAAATTAACTGATTTAATTTCTTTTACTAATTATTTTTTTGTTATTTGGCCTCCCTAAAACAAAGGAATAGAGAGGTGGCCGAGTGGTCGAAGGCGCACGCCTGGAAAGTGTGTATACCCCAAAAGGGTATCGAGGGTTCGAATCCCTTCCTCTCTGCTTTTAAGTTTTAATTTTTTAATCATAAATTTTTTTTATCTTTAACCCTATTAACTAACTAATTTTAAGTTTCAAAGAAATGAAAAGATTATTCTCTATCCTGGCCATGGCTGGGTTGTTTGTACTAAGCACAAATACCGTAAATGCAAAAGCTGGAGCAACAGCGTTGGTTTCAAACCTATCGTCAATTGCTACAACAGCAGTAATGTTACAAGACGAAGCTCCTGCAGAAGTAGAAAAAGGCTTTACTCAAGTATTGAAAGAACAGTTTATTCAAGGTGGTGCCGGATTTATGGGTATCGTTCTTTTATGTTTGATTTTAGGTTTGGCAGTAGCGATTGAAAGAATTATTTTCTTAAATCTTGCTAGCACCAATACTACAAAACTTAAGCAAAGCGTAGAAGATGCTTTAGCTTCCGGTGGTGTTGAAGCCGCTAAAGAAGTTTGTAGAAATACAAAAGGACCAGTTGCCTCTATATTCTACCAAGGATTGGACAGAGCTGGCGAAGGTGTAGAATCTGCTGAAAAAGCCGTAGTTGCTTATGGTGGTGTTCAAATGGGCCAATTGGAGAAAAACGTTTCTTGGTTGTCTTTATTTATCGCTGTGGCGCCGATGCTTGGTTTCATGGGAACTGTAATTGGTATGATTCAGGCCTTCCAAAAGATTGCTGCAGTAGGTAACTTAAGTGCTTCCCTTATTGCTGGTGATATTCAGGTGGCGTTATTGACAACGGTATTTGGTTTGATCACTGCGATCATCCTTCAAATCTTCTATAACTACATCATCGCTAAGATCGATGGTATTGTTAATGATATGGAAGATTCATCAATCGCTTTGATTGATATGTTGGTAGATCACAAAAAATAAGTCGCACCCCTAATACAGAAAGCGTTATGCACAAAATATTAAAATATATATTGGTTGCCCTAAGCTTAATTGGTGCCTTGTTATGGTTCCAGTTGCCTAGTGCAGATATGCCGGCTTCCGAGGCGGTAAATAGTACGCCTATGAACTTGATGTTCATAATCACTTACATCCTATTGGGAATTGCAATTGTTTTTAGTGTTGTTTTTGCACTTAAAAACTTGTTGACGACTCCTGATAATATGAAGAAAGCTTTGTTCGCCCTTGGTGGTTTACTATTGGTAGTTGCTATCTCTTACGGATTGGCAACAGGTACCGATGTAAATCTTACCGAAATGGCCAACAAAGGTATTCCAACAACGGAGAGTACAGTTAGAACAATTGGAATGGGATTGAATGTATTTTTTATCCTGACCGCTGTCGCAGTACTCCTGATGATCGTTCCAGGAATCAAAAAAATGTTTAGTAAATAAAAATATATAGTTATGCCAAGAAGAGGAGCACCACCAGAGGTTAATGCCGGTTCTATGGCAGACATTGCGTTCTTGTTACTTATCTTTTTCCTAGTGACCACCACTATCGAAACAGATGCAGGTTTGGATCGTATGTTGCCACCGATAGAGCCGCCTACAGAAGAACCGCCGATCATTAAGGAAAGAAATATCTTTACGGTTAACATCAACAGAAATGGCCAATTATTGGTTGAGGATGAATTGACCAACATTAAGGACCTTAGAACCAAAGCGATAGCTTTTTTGGATAACGGGGGGGCCGCTTCTGGTACACCAGAGTATTGCAGTTACTGCAAAGGGAAAAGAGATCCCGCTTCTTCAGACAATCCTACTAAGGCTATCATTTCTTTAAAGAATGACAGGGAAACCAAGTACGGAACGTATATTACAGTTCAGAACGAACTGGTAGGAGCATATAACGATTTGCGTAATAGAGAAGCGCAGAGATTATATAAAAGGGATTTTACAGAAATGGAAGCCTTGTATCTGAATCCGGAGACACCATCCGCTGTGCGTGATGAGTTAAAGGAGAGGGTAGCAAACATTCAGGACCTGTTTCCACAGAAATTATCTGAGGCGGAAACGGCTACGTCTAATTAAAGAGAACTAAAACAATATAAAATGTCAAAATTCAATAAGAAAAAGGATGCTGCTTTACCAGCAGTGAACACAGCTTCACTTCCGGATATTGTTTTCATGTTGTTGTTCTTCTTTATGACGGTGACCGTAATGAAAGATAGTACACTGAAAGTGGAGAATACATTACCAAATGCTTCCGAGATCAAGAAATTGGAAAAGAAGGACAGGGTAATCTATATCTATGTAGGGAAACCGACCCGTGAGTACGAAAAGGTTTATGGTACAGAATCAAAGATTCAATTGAACGATAAATTTGCAAGTGCTTCGGAAGTTGGGGACTATATTTTAGCAGAAAGGGCCAAAAAGCCTCAAGAATTGCAAAATGTACTTACCACTGCACTTAAGGTGGACAAAAATGCCAATATGGGTATCATATCCGATATCAAATTAGAATTGAGAAAAGTGAATGCCCTGAAGGTGAACTACACTACATTTGAGGGTGATGCTTTCAGAAATTTACAGTAAGCTTAAAAATTATTAGTTTATATATCAAACGCTCCAAAGTCAATTTGGAGCGTTTTTTTTATATCTTATCCTACTTTTACCAGGTTCATATGATGAAGTATGTAATGTTATTTCTGATGGGCACAATTGCGGCCCAGGGTTGGTCCCAGGAAATTCCTGCGAGCGCTCCGGTGGACGATAAATACCTGGAGGATCAATTTTATCTGGGTGTCACTTACAATTTGTTGCTCAACAAGCCAATGGACATAACACAAAGGAATCTATCCTACGGGATCATGGGAGGGATTATCAAAGATATTCCCTTGAACGATGACCGAAACTTTGGTCTTGGAATTGGAGCGGGCTATGCCCTCAATTCCTATTACACCAACCTTTTTGCAGAAGAGGTCAATGGAGAGATATCATATGCTGGCCTTACTTCCAGTGATAATTTTAAACGGAGCAAGCTGGAGACCCATGTCATTGAATTTCCACTTGAAATAAGATGGAGAAACTCCAACGCAACAGATTATAAATTCTGGCGTGTATATGCCGGGGCAAAACTGGGATATATATTTGAAGGCAGGTCTAAGTTTGTCGACGATACGGGGAAGACAGGATTCTCCAATCCAGATATCAAAAAGCTGCAATATGGTCTAATGTTCAATGTGGGCTATAACACCTGGAACATACATATCTATTATGCCCTCAGTAGGCTATTGGAAGATGGTGTTGTTTTGGATACTATGGAGCCTATAGAGGTGAGACCTCTTCGGATAGGAATCATTTTCTATATTTTATAACCAGAATTTTAAGGTCATTAATTGGGTAATGGAGCCGATTAAAAATCCGACAAATAATTCAGACCGGCTATGTGCCCTTAAGAATAGTCTTGAGGTGGCTACCAACCCCGTTGCCAATGTCAATGCACTTATGGCGATTACTACGTTTATTTCAAAATGAATGCTAAGACTAATGAGGTACATCAATAAGCTGCCCATTCCCATAAGGTGCACACTGCTCTTAAATTTAAAGAACAATAGCAATAGGCAGGACAAGGCTGCCGTAATTAGCCCAAAAAAGAAGTAAAAGAGCTCACTGGAGTAGTTATTTGGTATCACCTTATAAACTATCATTAAAAGCAGGGATATGCTTATATAGAGCGTGTATTTGCGTTCTTGGATGGTAGGCATAAAAACGGAGGTGACCATTCCCAGATTCCGCAAAATAAAATAGCAGATAATAGGGATGATTACGGTAAGAATAAAGATGGGAAGGATATTCCCGCTCTGCATCTCCAAGGGGGTGTATTTGGGGGTGATGATAAAGTACATCAATGTGCCTCCAATGGGAATGAACAAAGGATGGAACAAATACGAGATTATCTGAAAAAAGGCCCTCATTATATTTCCTTTCTCATCCTTGCTACCGGGATGCCCAATTGTTCCCTGTATTTGGCTACTGTCCTCCTAGCGATAGGGTACCCTTTGTCCTTTAGAATGGCCGCTAATTTGTCATCGGTCAAAGGTTTTCTTTTTGTTTCATCCCTAATAACGGTTTCCAAGATTTTTTTGATTTCCTTGGTAGAGACATCTTCCCCTTGCTCATTTTTCATGGATTCAGAAAAATAATCCTTGATCAATCTGGTTCCATAAGGGGTGTCCACATACTTGCTATTGGCGACCCGGGAAACTGTAGAGACATCCATTCCGATCTCATCGGCGATATCTTTAAGGATCATGGGGCGCAACTTGCGTTCATCCCCAGTAAGAAAAAATTCCCGTTGATAGTTCATGATGGAATTCATGGTCACATAAAGGGTTTGCTGCCTTTGTTTAATGGCATCAATAAACCATTTGGCGGCATCCAACTTCTGTTTGATGAACATGACGGTATCCTTTTGTGACTTGGATTTGTCCTTGGCGTTCTTGTAGCCTTCCAGCATGTTGTTGTACTCCCTTGACACATGCAGTTCAGGGGCGTTTCTGCCATTGAGGGTCAGTTCCAGTTCGCCATCTACTATTCGTATGGAAAAGTCGGGTACAATATGTTCTATCATTCTGGTATTTCCAGAATAAGAACCGCCGGGTTTTGGATTTAAGCGTTCAATTTCTGTAATGGCTTCCTTTAAGGTCTCTTCAGAGATATTGTGCTTTTGAATAAGTTTGGCGTAGTGCTTTTTGGTGAACTGCTCAAAAGATTTTTCCAAAATGGCAATGGCCAGTTCCGTATTGGGAGTAGGATCTTTTCTTTTTAATTGAATGATAAGGCACTCCTCCAAACTGGTGGCGCCAACTCCTGGAGGATCCAATTCTTGAACGATCCTCAATATTTTTTCTACCGTTTTTTCATCGGTATATATGTTTTGCGTAAAGGCAAGGTCGTCCGTTATGTCCGAAATACTCCTGCGGATATACCCGCTTTCATCAACACTTCCTACCAGGAATTCTGCAATGGCCCACTCATCATCACTGAGGTAAACGGTGTTCAGCTGGTTTATGAGGTACTGGGTAAAGGAAATGCCAGCAGCATAGGGAATGGTGCGTTCCTCATCATCTGAGCTGTAGTTGTTTGCCTGCGTCCTATAATCGGGCACTTCGTCATCACTCAAATATTCATCAATATTAATGTCCTCAGCAGCTATGTTTTCACTGTCGGAATCGTCTTCATAGAGGTCATCATACTCATCCTCCTGATTTTCAATTTCCTCCTTTCCCGTTTCCAAGGCCGGATTTTCTTCCAGCTCCTGCTTCAAACGTTGTTCAAAGGCTAGCGTAGGTAATTGAATTAACTTCATCAGCTGAATTTGCTGTGGAGATAATTTTTGTGATAACTTAAACTGTAAGTGTTGCTTCAGCATATTTGGGTTGCAGGCTTTCTTATAAAGTTACAGAATTCCAATTAGAATTCCGCATTCTGTGGTGTTCTAGGAAACGGAATTACATCCCTAATATTACCCATCCCGGTTGTAAATAGCACCAAACGTTCAAAACCTAGTCCAAAACCACTGTGAACTGCCGTTCCAAACTTTCGTAGGTCTAAATACCACCATAGTTCTTTTTCATCTATGCCCAACTCACTGATTTTCTGTTTTAGGACATCTAGGCGTTCCTCTCTTTGGGAGCCACCCACGATTTCGCCTATCCCAGGGAAAAGTATATCCATGGCCCTGACCGTCTTGCCGTCTTCGTTCAAACGCATATAGAAAGCTTTGATCTTAGCTGGGTAATCAAAAAGTATTACGGGGCACTGAAAATGTTTTTCCACCAAATAACGCTCGTGCTCACTTTGCAGATCTGCACCCCATTCTTCGATGATATATTTGAATTTTTTCTTTTTGTTCGGCTTGCAATTCTTTAGGATATCTATGGCCTCTGTATAGGACACCCTTTTAAAATTATTATCGGCCACAAACTTTAATTTTTCAATTAAAGCCATTTCACTTCGCTCGGCTTGTGGTTTGGATTTTTCCTCATCCAACAAGCGCTGCTCCAAAAACTGAAGGTCTTCTATGCAATGCTCCAACACATATTTGATCACATTTTTGATGAAGTCTTCCGAAAGGTCCATGTTGGCATCCAGATCGTTAAAGGCAACTTCAGGTTCCACCATCCAAAATTCCGCCAAATGTCTTGAGGTGTTCGAATTTTCTGCCCTGAAGGTTGGACCAAAAGTATACACCTTGCCCAAGGCCATGGCATAAGCTTCGGCTTCCAATTGTCCTGATACGGTAAGATTGGTTTCCTTACCAAAGAAATCTTCTTTATAATCCACTTCCCCAGTTTCTGTCAAAGGTGGATTTTTGGCATCCAAGGTGCTTACTCGGAACATTTCACCTGCCCCTTCCGCATCGGATCCCGTTACAATAGGAGTGTGCACGTAATAAAATCCGTTCTCCCTAAAATATTGGTGAATGGCAAAGGATAGGGCAGAACGCACGCGCATCACGGCACTAAAGGTATTGGTCCTGATCCTAAGATGTGCCTTTTCCCTTAGGAATTCCAAGGAGTGTTTTTTGGGTTGTATAGGATAAGTCTCTGGGTCTGCCGTTCCCAAAACCACCAGATTTTTGACCTGAACCTCTAGAGATTGGCCTTTTCCCTGACTTTCCACCAGTGTTCCGGTCACTTTTAGGGCGGCACCAGTAGATATTTGTTTTAAAAGATGATCTTCAAAATCTTCAAAATTGACAACACATTGAATGTTGCTGAGTGTTGAGCCATCGTTTAATGCAATGAACCGGTTACTTCTAAAAGTTTTTACCCACCCAAAAACGGTGACTTCCTGTAATACATTTTTTCCGCTCAAGAGCTCTTGGATACTTTGTGATTTCATTTGAAAATACTTCTAATTAAATATTGTAAAGATAGTTTTTTGGTAAATAGTGACCGCATTGGCAACTTTATAATACTGCTTTGTACGGTTTAAATAATTTATTTTTCTGTGCTATTGAGTTCCTCTTTGGGAAGAATATCAATCTGTGGTTCTTTAAGAACGGTTTTATTGGCTATGCTTCGTTCTAAGGACAGCAATAAACTTGGCAATAAAATAAGGTTGGCCAGCATGGCGAACAATAATGTTGCCGATACCAAGGCCCCTAATGCCACTGTGCCCCCAAAGCTGGATATCATAAATACCGAAAAGCCGAAAAATAGAACAATAGAGGTATAGAACATACTTACTCCAGTCTCCCTCAAGGCGGCATAAACGGATTTTTTGATCCTCCATTGGTTCGCGGTCAGTTCTTGCCGGTATTTGGCAAGGAAATGTATGGTATCATCCACCGAAATTCCAAATGCAATACTAAATACCAAAATGGTAGATGGTTTTATGGGAACCCCTGCAAAGCCCATGACCCCTGCGGTAATTACCAATGGCAAAAGGTTGGGGATCAAAGAAATTACGATCATTCTGAAGGAACGGAACAAATAGGCCATAAAAAGTCCGATCAGGAAAATGGCCAGGGCAAGGGACATCACCAGATTTTTCACCAAGTATTTGGTTCCCTTTAGAAATAATAGGGCTTTTCCTGTGAGATAGACATTATACCGGTCTGCTGGAAAAATTTTGTCTATGTTCTCCTGGAGCTTGCCTTGGATTTCTTCCATGCGCTCCGTTTTCACGTCCCTCATATAAGTGGTGATCCTCGCGGTCTGTCCAGTACTGTCCACGAAGCTCTTCAATAGGTTGCCATCATTGGACGATTTTCTCGCTACGTCCATGATAAATGTGCTTTCCTGTGTGGTGGGCAACTGGTAGTATTTCGGAATGCCATTGTAAAAGGCCTGTTTGGAATATTTGACCATATTGACCACGGAAATGGGTTTGGATAATTCGGGAATTTCTTGGATGACTTCTCCAATTTGGTCCATTTTCCGTAAGTTGGCAGATTTAAGAACCCCTTTTTTGCGCTCCGTATCCACTACAATTTCTACGGGCATAATGCCATCAAATTCCTCCTCAAAGAATCGTATATCTTTAAAGAATTCTGCATTTTTTGGCATGTCCTCAATAGGGCTCCCCGAAATTTTTATTTGGTACATCCCAATGATGCTGACCACTAGAAGTGCTATAGAGGTGACATAGACCGAAATTCTTCTTTCCCTGACTATTCGTTCCATCCAGTTCACGAATGTCTCTATCCATTTAGTGTTCAAATGCTTTAAATGCTTGGTCTTGGGAAGGGACATAAAACTGTAAACGATAGGGATGATCAAAAGGGACAGGATAAAAATCCCAATGATGTTCATAGATGCCACTATACCAAATTCCTTTAGGAGTTTGCTGTCCGTAATGATAAAGGTGGCAAAACCTGATGCGGTGGTGATATTGGTCATAAGGGTGGCATTCCCAATCTTGGAAATTACACGTTGTAAGGAAAGGGCCTGGTTTCCATGTTTCTTAACTTCCTGTTGGTACTTGTTGATCAGGAAAATACAATTGGGAATACCTATCACAATGATAAGGGGCGGTATCAGGGCCGTTAATACCGTAATTTCATATCGCAACAGACCGAGGATTCCAAACGCCCACATCACACCGATAATCACCACGAACATGGAAATAAAGGTGGCCCTAAAACTCCTAAAGAAAAAGAAGAAGATCAATGAGGTTACCCCTAAAGCGGCCAAGATAAATTTCCCTATTTCGTCTATGATATTCTGGGAATTCATGGTCCTTACATAGGGCATTCCTGAAATACGGACGTCCATGCCCGTTTCCTTTTCGAAATTGGCAATCAGTTTGTTGAAATCTTGAAGAATGAAATCTTTTCGCACCGAAGTGTTCACAATATCCTTGTCCAAATAGATCAAGGTCCTTACCGTTTTGCTCTCTTTGTTGAAGATGACATCGTCATAAAAAGGCAGGTCGTTGAACAGGTGGTTGGTGAGGCTATCGATTTCTCTTTTTGTGGTAGGCGTATTTTTGATAAAGGGCCTCAAGGTAAACTCTTGTTTTTCGTTGTCCTTTTCCAATTCCTGCAAATTGTCTGTTGACAACACAAAATCTACTTCAGGAAAGGCGTCCAACTGCTTACTGAGCTTGTTCCATCGGTTGAACTTCTCAGGAGTGAACAAGGTGCTGTCGCGGACCGCAATGACCACCACATTTCCTTCTTCACCAAATTGTTCCAAGAAAGATAGATATTCCAAGTTGATGGGATGGTCGTCCGGCAACAGATTGGCTTCTGAATTGGAAAATCGCATATTCTGCCACTGAAGTGCAAGGAAAACCGTAATTACAGCAATGAGTATTAAGATCAAGATTCTATTGCGGAGGATCAGCCTGGCCGTTTTTGCCCAGAACCCTTGTGTTAGCTTAGCTACCATTGAGATTTTTTATAGTTGTCAAAGGTAAAAAATCATTGCTAACGTACCTAAAAACCAGAACCGAAATAATAGGTGAATTTAAAGGAGATATTATCGTCGAAAGTAGGCAGATGATAGGCCCCATGTCTGTAAAAAAAGCTTAGACCAAAACCTGCCAAAATCCTGTTCAATTCAACGCCGCTTTCAAAATATCCTTTATTCAGCGAACCAAAATTTAGGCCTACATGATTTTCAATATTTGAAATATCACCAATTACACTTCTTGTGATCAGGGCCAATTGGGGCCTAATGCGACCACTGATCTTGAAGGGTCTTAGGGTATGTCTTATTTGCCCCATGATAAAGCGGTCCGAGAAGAATTCATCAAAGAACATAGTTTCGAAACTTTCCCTTCCGGTAACCGAAAATCGGTCCATGATAACACCTCCGTCTGGTTGGTTTGGAGAGGTGTGGTACAGGTGGGTAAGCGGGATGTCCCCGAAAGCAAAGCCGCTATTGAGCAAAATTTCCGTTCTGGTCTTATTGAGGGATCTTTTGACATAAAAGGCCTTGAAGTTGAACTTTGTAAAAGTAAAGTCGCCATCCAAAACGTTGGGGAGACTTTGTGTAACTTGGAGGGTGAACTGGGGAAACCCATCCTTTAGGGTTCTCTTTTCCTCTTGGGCCTGCATATATTCAGAAAACGGGTTCCACTGAAAACTTAGGGTGGCCTCGGTCAAATCATACGAAGTATAATTCTGTCCATCCAACACATAGGTGTAATTGTAAGTGGGGTCATTAAAGCTTTTGGAGAATTGTAGCCTGCTGTTCAGTTTGGGGGTGAAATCATGGTCCAAGTACACCGAAGTGTTTTTGGTGGCATAAAAAGAAGAAATATTGAACAACCGTGGCTCAAACAAATAGAAAGTTCGCTTGTCTGTAATATATTTTGAGCTCCCAGACTCTACAAGGTCATCGGTGTAATTGATGCCCAACCAAGTATTGTATTCCTTGTTCAGCCTGGTCGTTGCCCCAAAACTATATTTGAACTTTTGGTCCAAGGTGCCGTAAACAGCATACCCGTTGAGAAAAAGTTTGTTGGAAAAATTAGTGTTGGTGATGGCGCCAAGACCAAGTCTAAAGGCTTCGTAATTATTGTATTTGAGAATATACCTCAAATCAAAATCAAAGTATTTGGTAGGGTAATATCCCTGCAACAGTTTTCTCGTGCGGTTCAATCTTGGTTCCACGTTATTTTGATCCACCAAACTATCCATATAAACATAGGTTTCTTTACCCAGAGGGGTGATGGTATCTGTTCTAAACGTGTTCCAAAAGACCTCGTCCCTCTGGTAAGCGTCATCTTCAATCTTAATGGCAAGGCCTTTTCTTTTGATTTTTAAGGGAGGGTTGAGGGCAACATCAAAATTATGCTCCTCGGAGATAAGATATACGAGATCTTCGGCATTCTGGGGATTGGAATGCACCAAGGTAGAGTCTTGTTGGCCCTTTCTGATTTCAAATCTATTTCCTAAAAAGGATAGGCTTTTAGGGGTCTCACCTTTTTTGATTTTTATTTCTTTACTGTTCGGGAACCAGATATTTTCTTCGGGATAGTACTTAAAGGTCTGGGTAGCCCTTACATCAAAAACCTCCTTGGTCTGGGCAATGGCTTTTTGAAGTGCGTAGGTGCTTGTATTGATGTAAAGAACGCCTTCTAGACCTTTAGTTTGACTTTGATCTTTAGGGGAATAGTAGATCATAAATGCAGATGACGCCCCGTCTTTGGTCACCTCTAATATTTTATAGTTGTATTTTTTTAGGCCTAAGGCAGAAAGTGGATTGATATATTCATTTTCCAAAAGGATATAATCGGAGTCATAAAAAGAAAAGGATTGGAATTGAAGTCCCAGAACTTCATAAATAGGCTCCTTAAAACCAGCCATGCGGATTGCCTTAATGGTCTTTTGCCTGCCATTGTCTTTGGTGAATTTATGGGAGGAGGCCTCTTCCCCGAAATATAGGTGTGATCTGGTAAGTTGTCTTTTTAAATTAAAATTGGTGGAATCTAATTCTTTAAAGCGCAATGTGCCATTGTCCCGCACATAGATGGAATCAATGGCCGGATTAATGGAATCTACCGGTGCAGTGACCAAAAGCTTGTGGTAGGTCTTAAAGGAATAACTGTCCAGTATTTTTTCTGGGTTGTTCGTTTTTTTATAGGCGATGGCATTTTTAATGATCTCCTCGGTAGATTGTACATAGGAATTTAGGACCACTTCATCCAAGACCACCATGGATTGGTCCAATAGGATGGTGTAAAAAGTTTGGTCTGGGGTAATGACAATTTCCAGAGGAGCGTAACCAATATAACGCACTTGGATCAGGCTAATGTCATTGGCACTTTCCAAGACAAATTGGCCATCAAAATCTGTAATGGTGCCGGAGCCTTTGTTGGGTTCAATAGAGGCAAAGGGCAAGGGTTGGTTGGTTTTCCTGTCCTTGACTATGCCGGATATTGTTTGGGACCAAGTCAGCGTTGTGAAAAATAATACGAAATAGAGTAAGGCGTTTTTCACAAGTATATTGTAGTTAAGGATATTTAAAAAAACAAAGAGCGACTCATATGGCGCTCTTTGTTCAATTAGCTAATCATACGATTAGACTTTCATTATTTCAATTTCTTTAATACCCAGAACCGAGTCAATTTTTTTAATGTATGTATTGGTAAGTTCTTGGATATCTGCCTCAGCATTTTTTTGTAAATCTTCGGAGATATCAGCGTTTCTTATTTCTTTGTTGGCTTCCTGTCTCGCATTACGAATTCCAATTTTGGCATCTTCGGCTTCCGCTTTGGCTTGTTTTACCAAGTCCTTTCTGCGCTCTTCGGTAAGGGGCGGCACATTGATGATAATGTTGTCACCATTGTTCATGGGGTTGAATCCCAAGTTGGCGTTCATGATCGCTTTTTCAATTTCATGAAGCATGTTTTTCTCCCATGGCTGAACGGATATTGTTCTTGCATCCGGGGTATTTACGTTCGCAATTTGTCCTAATGGAGTTTGAGAGCCATAATATTCAACCATTACACTGGAGAGCATTATTGGGCTCGCTTTTCCGGCCCTGATTTTTACAAACGCCTTTTCCAAATGTTTCATGGCAGCATCCATAGATTCTTTGGCCGTATCAATAATAAAACTTATCTCTTCGTTCATATATGCTAAAATTTAAAAACTAATCTATCTAAAAGTAACAAAAATTAAATGTTTACCATGGTACCAACATTCTCTCCGGAAACTATCTTAAGAAGATTTCCTTTTTTGTTCATGTCAAAAACCACTATCGGGAGCTCATTTTCTTGGCTCAAAGTGAACGCTGTGGTGTCCATAACCTTTAACCCTTTGTTCAGCACATCCGTAAAGGAAATGGTATTGAACTTGGTGGCATTTTTGTCTTTTTCTGGATCTGAGCTATAAATCCCATCAACTCTTGTTCCTTTAAGGATTACATCGGCTTCAATTTCAATAGCTCTAAGGACAGCGGCAGAATCTGTGGTGAAATAAGGATTACCAGTTCCTCCTCCAAAGATCACAACCCTTCCTTTTTCCAAATGTCTTATTGCTCTTCTTCTGATAAATGGTTCGGCAACCTCGTTGATTTTTATGGCTGACTGCAGGCGGGTAGGGATACCTTTTACCTCAAGGGCACTTTGCAGTGCAAGGCCATTGATAACCGTTGCCAACATCCCCATATGGTCTCCTTGAACTCTATCTATGCCATTGTTCTCCCCAGATAAACCTCTGAAAATATTTCCACCACCAATAACTATGGCAACTTCTACTCCCTTATCAACTATAATTTTTATTTCCTCGGCATACTCGGAAAGGCGTTTTGGGTCAATTCCATATTGTCTTTCCCCCATTAATGCTTCTCCGCTAAGTTTTAGAAGTATTCTTTTATACTGCATGGTGTAATTATTGATTAAATCGGAACAAAAATAATCAAAATAATTTATGGAAGCCTTTGTATGTCCTTTATGTAGTCTTAATTATTTGTAAAGAGAGATGATTGTGTCCTATTATTTTATATTCTTGTGGAAAATTTCGGGATTGTACTTTGCGGCCCGAGACAAACGTCTTAAAATTCTAAAATGAAAAAAACGATATTGATTATCCTTGCTGGATTATCGCTAATGGGTTGCGGTGCATCCAAGAACTTGGTGCCTGCCTCCAATAGTCCTGTTATGACCTCTATAGATTTAGTGAATGTTGTGGATGATCGGGTCAAGGTGAGTGTAGATCCCGGCGCCTTTACCACAGATAATGTTGCTTTTTTTATCCCAAAAACCGTTCCTGGGACCTATAGTGAGGATAATTATGGAAAATATATCCAAAACTTTAAGGCTTATGATTATAAAGGGAGAGAATTGTCTTTCTCAAAATTGGATGACAATACCTGGAATATAAGCAATGGGAAAGCTTTGGATAAGTTAACCTATGAGGTAAACGACACCTTTGATACGGAAGGGGAAGTGCGGGAAGCCGTTTTTTCGCCTGCAGGCACCAATATTCTAAAAGGGGAGAACTTCATGCTCAATCTCCATGGCTTTATAGGCTATTTTGACGGTTTAAAAGAGGTTCCTTATGAGATTGCCATAAGCGCTCCATCTAATCTTTCGCCAACAACTTCCTTGACCAAAAAGAGCGGAACCAATGGGGTGGACACTTTTGTAGCCGGCAGGTATTTTGAGGTAATAGACAATCCTATTATGTATGCAAAAGCCACCGCTGAATCATTTGAAATAAGTGGGATCACCGTTAACTTGGTGATTTATTCCCCTAACCAGATCTATACGGCTTCAGATCTTAAGGAAAGAATGCAAACCATGATGGGGGCCCAAAAATCATTTTTGGGAGAAGTAAATAGTACCGAACAATACAATATTATTTTATACCTCTCTACACTAGGGGAGGAAGATGCGTCTGGTTTTGGGGCCTTAGAGCACCATACGTCCACCGTTGTGGTATTGCCTGAGCAAATGCCCTTGGATCGTTTGGAACAGGCCATGGTTGATGTTGTTTCCCATGAATTTTTCCATATCGTTACGCCTTTGAGTGTACATTCCAGGGAAATTCAATTTTTTGATTTTAACGATCCAAAAATGTCCGAGCATTTGTGGATGTACGAGGGTACTACCGAATATTTTGCCAATTTGTTTCAAATTCAACAGGGGCTTATTGATGAGGCAGAGTTCTACAAAAGAATTATGGACAAGATCAATAATGCCAAAAGGTATGATGATAACATGTCCTTTACGGAAATGAGCAAAAATATCTTAATGGCTCCGTATAAGGAGAACTATGCCAACGTATATGAAAAGGGGACCTTGATCAATATGGCTTTGGACATTACCTTACGTGATCTTAGTAAAGGTGAAAAAGGGGTCTTGTGGTTGCTAAAGGAGCTTTCCAAGAAATACGGAGATCAAGTTCCTTTTGAGGACAATGAGCTCATTGGGGAAATTACCGCAATGACCTATCCGGAAGTGGGAGAATTTTTTAAAACCCATGTGATTGGAAATACGCCCATTGATTACGCCGCCTATTTATCTAAAGTAGGTTTAACGATCACGGACGTAACCCAGGAGAGTGGTTATTTTTTGAATGGAGATATTCCATATATAGACGTGGATGGGAACAACGACAACGCCATTTTTATTAGGGAAGGGATCACCTTGAACAGCTTTTTTATTGATTTGGGAGCCAAGGGGGGTGACGTAATTAAGCGTATAGATGGAGTGGACATTTCCTTGGAGACTATACGACCCATTATTGGGGCGAGTTTTAGTTGGTCTGCCGATAAGGAGATACAAATGGTTGTGGCGCGTGATGGCGAGGAAATAACCTTATCCGGTAGAGTGGGCACGCCCATTGTAAAGCTGGAAACTATTGTTCCTATGGAAAACGCAACTGCAGAACAAGTGGCATTAAGGAACGTTTGGATGAAAGGCTAAGAGTGATTTGTAAAACTATAATAGAGGGGTGCTGTTCGTAAGAATGGCACCCCTTTATTTTTGATTATATGTATGACATATAATACTAAAAGTAAAATATACTTGACATATAGTAATATATATATTACTTTTATAAAAAATCAAACATTATGGAGACAAAGTATTTATTATCCAATAGGTTTAAGAGAATTGGTTGGTTATTTTTTGTTCCTGCCATTTTAATTGGAATGCCTACAGTGATCTATGAATGGGAGCCAGAATTATTTAACGTTAGTGTGGTTGCTATTTTCGTCGAGGGAATAGGAGAGGCGTTTAAAATCATCGGCATTCAGACAAATAATATTTTTAATGAGATCGTGGGGGTTGTTTTGATTGTGAGTGGGCTGCTGGTGGCATTTTCAAAGGAAAAGGATGAGGATGAATTTATAAGCAGCATAAGGTTATCCTCATTGGTTTGGGCAACGTATTGGAATTATGGCATCTTGCTATTGGCACTTATACTAGTTTACGACATTACTTTTTATTGGGTAATGCTTTTTAATATGTTTACCGTATTGATACTTTTTATTGCAAAGTTTAATTGGTCTGTATGGAGATCCAGAAAAATGGTTGGAAATGAGGAATAGTATTAAGGTAGAGAGGGCCAAGAAGAATATCACCCAGGCACAGTTGGCGGATATGGCCAAGGTGAGCCGGCAGACGATAAACACGATGGAATTGGGAAAGTATGTTCCCTCAACAACCCTTGCTTTACGTTTATCAAAGATTTTTGAAGTTTCGGTAAATGATTTGTTTCAACTCGACGAAGGGGATTGGGAGTAATGTAAAAAAGTGAGGCATAAAAAAACCGCTTCTTATGGAAGCGGTTTTTTAATTTATATAAGGAAGAGCTTACCCTAGGGCAACTCTTTTAAATCCTGTAATTTCAAGGTTTGAATCTACAGATTTTACATATTGTGCAACACTTTGTTTGCTGTCTTTAATGAAATCTTGGTTTACCAAGGTGTTATCTTTAAAGAAACGGTTCAATTTACCTTTAGCGATATTGTCCAACATAGCTTCTGGCTTGCCTTCTTGACGCAATTGGTCTTTGGCTATCTCTATTTCTTTGTCGATGATAGATTGGTCTACACCAGCTTCGTTCAAAGCAACCGGGTTCATTGCAGCAGCTTGCATAGCAACATCTTTAGCTGCAACATCTGCACCATCAACAGAAGCAGAAAGTCCAACCAATGTGGCTATTTTGTTTCCTGCGTGGATGTATGATCCTACAAAAGGAGCACTCAATCTCTCGAAACCACCTATTTCAAGTTTTTCTCCGATAACGCCAGTTTGCTCAATAAGTTTCTCCTGTACTGTGATGCCTTTGAAGTCTGCAGCAAGAAAATCTTCTTTTTTGTCAAAATTCAAAGCAAGATCAGCAAGTTCGTTGGCCAAAGTCACGAAAGATTCGTTTTTAGCTACGAAGTCGGTCTCACAGTTCAAAGAGATAACAACACCAGAGGTATTGTCAGTACTAACCTTTGCAATAGCTGCTCCTTCTGAAGATTCTCTGTCAGCTCTATTGGCAGCTACTTTTTGACCTTTTTTACGTAGAATCTCAATTGCAGTTTCGAAATTACCTTCAGCTTCCACTAAGGCTTTTTTACAATCCATCATTCCAGCACCTGTGGTCTGTCTTAATTTATTTACTTCTGCAGCGGTAATCTTTACCATTTTGTGTATGTTTTAATATTGCCCTAAAAGAATTACGTGGTACGCAATTTGGTTTAGGGCAATGTTAAATTAATATTTAGTTTATAGTATGGAAAAAGGGGATTATTCTACACCACCTTTTACAGTTTCTTGCCATTCTTTAAGCTCTGCCCATTTACCTTCAGCAGCCATTTTTGCTTGCTTGGCCCATGAAGCTGGGTTATTGGAAGCAAAAGTAGAACCAGCTTCAACCAAGATTTCTTTTAAGTCATCTTCAGTTTTGGAAGCAAGATCAGCAAAAGTCATAATGCCTTGCTCATTGAAAACTTCGGCAATTTTTGGACCGATACCTTCAATTTTAGTCAAGTCATCCGGTTTTGCAGCTTTTTTAGGAGCAGCAGCCTTAGGCTCTTCTTTCTCTGTTTTCTCCGACTTACGTTCTGCCAATCCTTCGATAATAGCATTTGAAACGTGTGACAAGATAGCATCGATAGATTTAGAAGCATCATCATTGGATGGGATCAAATAATCGATAGGTCTTGGATCGGAATTGGTATCTACCATAGCAAAAATTGGAATGTTCAATTTTAATGCTTCTTTAACGGCGATGTGCTCGCGCATGGTATCTACGATGAACAAAGCAGCAGGTAGACGTGTCATTTCAGAAATGGAACCTAAGTTCTTCTCCAATTTTGCACGTAAACGCTCAACTTGCAAACGCTCTTTCTTAGAAAGGGTGTTGAAAGTACCATCTTTCTTCATTCTATCGATAGAGGCCATTTTTTTAACGGCTTTACGGATAGTTACAAAGTTGGTCAACATTCCACCAGGCCATCTTTCAGTGATGTAAGGCATGTTTGCGTTTCCAGCTTTTTCAGCTACGATGTCTTTTGCTTGTTTCTTGGTAGCAACGAAAAGAATTTTTCTACCAGATGCTGCAATTTTTTTAAGGGCTTCATTGGCCTCTTCTAATTTTGCAACAGTTTTGTATAAGTTGATAACGTGAATCCCGTTACGCTCCATATAGATATAAGGAGCCATGTTTGGATTCCATTTTCTTGTAAGGTGACCAAAATGTACACCTGCCTCTAGAAGGTCTTTTACTTCAATATTGTTTGCCATTTTTTTGTACTAGTTTACGTTCTGTTGAATTAGCAATACTAAAGTGGTACATCATTATAATGTAGCCTTCAGCATTTAGATGCTAAACTATGCTCCAAAGTGTCTTACGTGCTCCTTTGGGACAACGACAACATGGTTTAAATTTATCCTAAACTGGTTAGGATATATCAATGAACTTTAATGAATTGCTAAGGTTGCCCTAAGCTTTTTTTGGATCAATATGTAGGGGATTGATCCCACCCACCGCAATACTTTAAACAATAAAGTATTAACGTTTCGAGAACTGGAATTTCTTACGAGCTTTCTTCTGACCGAATTTCTTACGTTCAACCATTCTTGGATCTCTAGTAAGAAGGCCTTCTGGCTTCAAAACAAGTCTGTGTTCAGCATCCATTTCACATAGAGCTCTAGATAAAGCTAAGCGGATCGCTTCTGCTTGTCCAGTGATACCACCACCATAAACATTGACTTTTACGTCAAAATTATCGTCGTTGCTTGTCAATGCGAAAGGCTGTTTTACTTTGTACTGCAATGTAGCAGTAGGAAAGTATACATTCAAGTCTTTTTTGTTGATTGTGATGTTTCCTTTACCTTCTGAAACATAAACACGAGCAACAGCGGTTTTCCTTCTACCGATTTTGTGAATTACTTCCATTACTTAAATTCGTTTAAGTTAATTGCTGTTGGTTTTTGCGCTTCTTGGTTGTGCTCAGATCCTACATACACTTTTAGATTTCTGAAAAGTTCAGCACCTAATTTGTTCTTAGGCAACATCCCTTTTACAGCTTTCTCAATAACTTGCGCAGGATTTTTTTCCATCAACTCACTAGCAGTCTGTGACCTTTGTCCTCCAGGATACCCTGTGTGGCGTATGTAGGTCTTTGACTCTAATTTGTTTCCAGAAAGTTTGATTTTTTCTGAATTGATAACGATTACGTTATCTCCACAATCAACGTGCGGTGTAAAATTAGGCTTGTACTTTCCTCGTAGCATTTTAGCCACTTTGGAAGCCAATCTTCCTAATGTTTCCCCTTCAGCATCAACCAATAACCATTCCTTCTGAACGGTAGCTTTATTGGCCGAAATTGTCTTATAGCTTAATGTGTCCACACTAATTTATTTATTTATTAAACACTTCAATCCCGTTAAACGGGCTGCAAATGTACAACTATTAACTTGAAATACAAATGGTTGTTTGGTATTATTTTTAAAGAAAATATAGGGGTTAAAGATCGGAAATTAATTTGATGTAAGTTACACCTTTAGAACTTCTTATTTTTCTGCTATAAACAAGATCCCCATAATAGGGTGTCACTTGGACTAATAGCGCACGATGTTTTTACAGTGAAGACCTTGTTGGGTGGTTCAAAATTGAAATAAATGTCCGTTTTATGCGTTAGATCATAGAATTAATACATAAAATATGATCAAACGTACTATGTTAAGTCTTGTATTTGTGGCCCTCCTTGGTCTTTCTTGTTCATCGGATAAAGATAACGCTATGGGAGCTACTTCCATTGAGGGTACTTGGGATGTGGCAGAATTAAAGGTCAATGATTTAAACAATCAGGATCTTTTATTTGCAAAGGGAATTTTTGATGTCTTGATCGCACAGGATTGTGAGTTATTGGCACTAACCTTTAGGGCCGATGGTACGTTGATCACCAGAAGTGGTGTAAGCGATATTGAGATCGATTTCAATGCAACATCCATCCCTTGTCCTACAAGTTTTGAGGAAGAAGATGCAACATGGAGCTTGGAAGGTGACCAGCTGACCATTACCGATGCTACTGGTATGGCGGAGACGGCTACCATACAGCTTACTAGTAGCAGCCTGATTGTTGCTGGGGAGGATATCGAAGCAGAAAGCCTAACGGGAACAGAGATCGTCTTCAAGAAAAGATAGAATAAAAATTATAACATAATACAAAAGCCCTTTTGGAAATCCAAAAGGGCTTTTTGTTTTTGTAAGTAATCAAAAAAGCACCCCGCAAGGAGGTGCTTTTTTACTAACTCAAATAATAATTAAAGGGGATTTTTAAATGTAATTAATTCTGATCACCAGGACCTATATTAGGGTTTGCATCAATTTCTGCCTGTGGAATCTTGAAGATCCAATTGTTATTCACAGAAGGTCTTTCTTGTTGGAAACCGTCTTGATAAAGAACCTGTGAAGCTCCAGAACCACCATTGGCAGCATGATCTATACCTTCATCCCAACGTATTTTGTCTGTGTATAAAAAACCTTCTCCCCATAATTCTACACCACGTTGAAACTTAATGTGATCCATTAATGCATCTTGTGTAGTATAAATAGTAGGGTCATAGGCGCTATCTCGTGCTTCTCCCAATGGTCTTAGGGCAGCTTGCGCAGCAGCAATATTATTCAACATGGTTTCTGCTTCTGCTTCTATCAAATACATTTCAGAAGAACGCATGTAAATGATGTCATCCGGATCGATTGTTCCAGGATTCTTTTGTAACATTTTAACATGCATGTATGGGTGTTCGTTATGGGCAGATGTCCAGCCATATAAATCTCTGTAAAATACTTCTGCCGCATTAAATTCTTCTTCAGTAGTATATAATGGGTTGGTGTTATTGGCCCATCCACCTTCTCCGTTGGCTGCTGATGTATTCGTATTTGGTGCATCTATTAAAAACACATCTTTTCTGTAATCGGTATCAGGAATTGCATCAACCAATCTTTTATCAGCAATTTTAGGATTGTTTCTATTTTGACTTCCGTTAAAGGTATTACACATTAGGTAGAAGTACGAACGGAAGAATGTTGTTTCCGTGTCAATAACGTTGCTACCCCAGATCACCTCTGGTAATAGGGTGGTGTTAAACCCAGATTTCCAATCGGTTTCATCCATTAAAGGATAATTTGCACGGGCTATTTTTGCAGCATCGGCAGCAGTGCGCCAGTCGCCACTATTTAAGGCGATACGTGCTTTAAGTCCGTAAGCAACATCAATATTCAATTGAGATTTGCCAGCTGCAGATCCGGTTGGTCTTGAAGTGGCTTCTTCAAAATAGGAAATTGCGGTATCAATATCCAATCTCATTTGGTCATAGATCTCTTGAACAGTTGATCTTGGTGCGCTTGTGTATGGGGCTTCGGATGCAAATAACAATGGCACTCCAGGATCTGTGGAAGGGCTTCCTATTAGATAGCCTTTCGCATAGTGTTGAACCAATGAAAGATAAGCGTAAGCTCTGTAGGTGTAAGCTTGGCCTATAATTTCTTTTAGCCTCGCGTCCTCCGGAATAGAACCGTCTGTTGCCTTGTTTATAATAGCATTTGAACTTGCGATAATATTATAACGATGATACCATAAGATTTCATTCGTTAATGAGGTTTGATCTGTGTGATCTAGCCATTGTGCTGTTGTTCTCCAGCCCAAATTATTTGCATTTGCGGAATGAATTATACCACCTCCTAAAGCATCGCCCATGGGTACCCAAAAGTGTTCCCCAGCCCGAGCGGTATTACCTCCAGGGAGGATTGTTTGTGATTGGGAGTACAATCCACGGTGCAACCCATTAAGAATAAGCGCCATGTTTTCTGCAGTAGCCAAAGCATCAGCAGAAGATATAGCATCCGTTGGTTTTGTTTCGAGAAAATCATCGTCACACGACGTTACTGTAATAGCTGCTATTACTAGTAACATATATTTTATATTTCTTAACATCATTATTAAGTTTTTTTGTTATTGATTTATTAAAATGCCACGTTTAAACCAAAAGAAATAATTCTTGCAGGATTAAAATCGTTACCAGCAGCAGTTCCCCCTAAGTTGAACTGAGGATTCAATCCTGATCTCTTACTCTTTAGAAATAAATTTTCTCCAGATACTGACAATCGTAAGTTATCAACCCCTATTTTTTCGGCAATCTTATTATCAAAGCTGTACCCTAGGTTCACGTTTTTCAATGACCAGAAGGAAGCGTCTGTTAAAAACCGATCAGATTGTGTTCTCACCAAACCATTGTTCCCGCTTTCTAATCTAGGAACATCAGTTATGTCCCCTGGCTGACGCCACGACTTTAAAATGTCTGGGTGGTAAGAACTTCCGAAATTTCCACTGTGCATCATCGCAGAATACCCGTTGTCCAAGAATTTACCACCAATACCGTAGGTAAATAAGACGTCTAACGAAAATCCTTTGTAACTAATACTATTGGCTATAGAACCTAGAAGATCCGGTATCGAAGAATCTCCGGTATAAGCTCTCTCTGTCTCTGTCCAATCGTTGGTGGTTTCTACATCGCCATTGGCATCTAAAACAGGAACACTGTTGTTATTTTCATCCAATTCGTACAATTCAAATAATTGATCTCCGTTTGCAGGATCAACACCGGCTGTTCTCAACAAAAAGAAATCAAATCTAGATCTGCCTACATCCCATCTCTTGGATCCATTAACGAACGGATCTGGTAAACTGGTAATCTCATTTTTAAAAGTTGAAGCTTGGAAAGATATGTCCCAATTGAAATCACTCCTATTGATTAGATGCGTTGTTAAGCCAATTTCCCAACCAGAGTTGTACATGTCCCCTACATTTGATGGGAATGAATTTAATCCGTTACTCAAGGCAATTGGTAAATCATATAATAAGTCAGAAGAATTTCTCTTGTAATATTCTACCGTTCCGTCCAAGAAATTATTGAACATAGTAAATTCAAGTGCCAAATCAAAACTCTCTACGGTTTCCCATTGTAAGTCTGCATTCCCTATTTCTTGCCATATGATGGCAGGGCTACCTGCATTGGAAGTTAAACCATACCTAGGTTGAGATAGGAAGAAATCTCCCAAATCATCATTTCCAACTTCACCATAAGATCCTCTTAACTTCAATTGATCTATAAAAGAAACGTTTTCCATGAATTTCTCTTGGTCTATTCTCCAAGAAGCTCCTACGGAGTAAAAAGTACCCCATCTCGAATCAGCACTAAATACAGATGAAGCATCTCTTCTAACGGAACCGCTTACATAGTATTTATTTTCAAAGTTATAGTTGGCTCTTAAAAAGTACCCTTCAATTGTTTTGTTGGTAGTAGAACCCCCTAATTGAACCGGCGTAGCAAAGTTGTCAAATTCAAAGATTCCTTCAGCAGTCTGCTCAACAGCTAGGGCATTGATACTGGAAAAGGTTCTGTCGAAACTTTCATGTCCAGCAGTAATATCTATATTATGGGTATTATTGAAGCTTTTGGTGTAGGTTAAAAGTTGGTTGAAATTCTCTACCTCTCTTCTAAACCTAACTTCACTATATCTTCCTGTCGGTTGTGCATCACCAATAAGGTTGTTTTCGTATTCTTTTTCAAGGCCTTCATTGATGTCCCTTCCGTAATTGAACCTTAGGTTAAGGCCGTCTAAAATTTTAAATTCTGTATAGAATCTAAAGCCATAGGTATTGTCTTTGTCTCTTTCATCGTTTAACAGAAGCTCTTGTAAGGCATGACGCCCTTGGCTTATAGGTCTAGAACCTATATTGAATTCTGGAAAACCTTCTCCATTATCAAAAACAGGATTTCCTGCAGCATCACGCACTATATTCCCTTGTAGGTCATTTACGTAAACCGGATAGATAGAACCTATGTTCTTTGCGAATCCAAATGGATTAACGATACTTCCTGTCCCAGCAGAACTTGGTCCTACCGCCTCGGAAATAGTAATATTTGTACTACCCCCCATCTTAATGTAATCATTGACGTCAAAATCTGCGTTCAAACGGGTCGTTAATCGATCGAATTTAGAAGAAACAACAAATCCCTCTTCTTCTAGATAAGACGCAGAGAAAAATACCTTGTGCTTTTCACCACCACCCGAAACATTCACGTTATAATTTTGTCGTACCCCGGTGCGTTGCAAAACATCATACCAATCCAAGCTGTCATAGATGACGTTTGCATTAGGATTTAATTGCCCATTGGTCCCAACGATTTGATCGTTTGGCACATCAAAAGGATTATACCCTAAGCTATTGAAAATGTTGGCAGAGGCATAAGCAGGGTCTCCTCCTCCAGCACTGGAATTTTTTAAGGCTTCCCACATGGTTTCGTAATATTGACCTGGGGAAAGCTCATCATAAAAGGGGATACCGGCAGATACCAGACCATATTGTGTGGAAGCAGATACCTTAATTTCTCCTCTTGTACCACTCTTGGTTGTGATTAAAACAACCCCGTTGGCTGCTCTTGATCCATATAGAGATGTTGAAGCCGCATCTTTAAGAATGGTAAATGATGCAATATCTTCTTGGTTGATTGTGTTTAAAGCACCTTCGTACTGAACACCATCCACAATAAATAGGGGGTCAGAACTACCGTTAAGGGTTCCAACTCCTCTAATAACTATTCCTGGAGATGAGCCTGGTTGTCCGGAAGCTGATGTAAATTGAACACCTGTTGCTCTACCTTCGATGGCTGCAATAGGTGAGGTAACGCTTCTGATTTCAAGATCTTTTGCGCCAATAACACTGGCGGATCCAGTAAATGCCTCTTTAGTAGACGTACCATAAGCAGTTACGATAACTTCATCAAGTGCCTCCGCATCTTCTTCCATTTGAAGATTAATAGTGTTTGAAGCACCAATAGTTCTTTCGGCAGTTTTTTGCCCGAGATAAGTGAACTTTAATTTTTGACCTACTTCCGCATTAATGCTGAAATTTCCGTCAAAATCAGTTTGTGTTCCTCTTGTAGTTCCAACAATTACTACCGACACCCCTGGTAATGGAGCTCCGTCAGTGGCGGAAGTTACTGTTCCGGTAATTGTCTTTTGTTGTGAAAATCCGATTTGTGCTACAAACACCAGAAATAAGGTGAGTAACCATGGGTTTTTGAATTTCATTAGGTTTGATTTTAGAATTAGTCTTCTGCTAAGATTTCACTTTATTGTTCCATTAGCTAAATATTAACATTTTTTTTAGTCACTTTTAACATAAAAACCCTGACGAGGGAGGTTTTTGAGTCAATTTTTGAATTTAAATATATATCGAACTGCATGATTTTTTTTACCAAAAGCACGACAAAAGGTTGATTTTTTATAAAACTTGACTTTAAGGAAGTGGATAAAAATTTGACCAACTAAATGGTAGAAGTGTATGCCCGAAAAACACCAATTAAGGTAAAATTAATAGAATTAATGATGAAGAATACGCCATGTCATGGTTAAAGATTGGTGTCGGCTTCAGCTAGCTCTTCCAATTTTTTGATTAGCTATCCTAGTGATCAGTTTGTTAGAAAAAAAATATATTCTTTTTAGTCTTTAGTCCTGGGGCTTATTTGTTTTTGATAAAGACAACAGGGGTGTAACCTTCTATGGCGGAGCACAAAGGTTGTTCTTTAACAGCTTGAAAGATTTTGTTAATGTGCCTGCAACCAGTTGTCACCAACTCCCATTTCCACATCCAAGGGCACGGATAGCGTATAGGCGCTTTCCATTTCGGTTTTAATCATGGTCTTTAGTTCTTCCAATTCAGGTTTGTATACATCAAAGACCAATTCATCATGAACCTGCAACAACATTTTAGTCTTGTAATTGCCTTCTTCCAGCTTTTTGTGGATATTGATCATGGCTATTTTGATGATATCCGCAGCGCTTCCTTGTATGGGGGCATTTACGGCATTGCGTTCCGCGGCACCCCTTACGACGGCATTGCTACCGTTGATGTCCTTTAGATATCTTCTTCTGCCCAAAACGGTTTGAACATATCCGTGTTCCCTGGCAAATTCTATCTGTTCGCTGATGTAGTTGCGTAATTTTGGATAGGTTTTGTAATAAGTGTCTATCAGGTCCTTGGCCTCACCTCTAGATAGGTCTGTCTGATTGCTAAGTCCAAACGCGGATACCCCATAAATAATTCCAAAGTTGACAGTTTTGGCGTTGCTACGCTGTTCCCTGGTCACTTCCTCCAAGGGTACATTGAAAACCTTTGAGGCTGTGGAGGCGTGAATATCCTCTCCATTTTTAAAGGCCTCGATCATGGTGGTTTCTTGACTGAGTGCCGCAATGATGCGTAGTTCTATCTGGGAATAATCCGCGGCCAATAAAATATAATCTTCATTCCTTGGAACAAAAGCCTTGCGGACCTGTCTTCCCCTTTCCGTGCGTATTGGGATGTTCTGAAGGTTAGGGTTGTTACTGCTCAGTCTTCCTGTAGCAGCTACGGTCTGCATATAATCTGTATGTACTCTACCCGTAGTTGGTTCCACTTGCCCGGGTAGGGCATCTATGTAGGTACTCTTTAGTTTGGAAAGTCCCCTATACTCCAGAACATGTTGGATGATGGCGTGGTCTTTGGCAAGATAGGAAAGTACGTCTTCTGCGGTGGAGTATTGCCCGGTTTTGGTTTTCTTAGGCTTGTCTACCAGTTTCATTTTATCAAAAAGAATTTCTCCCAATTGCTTTGGGGAGCCAATATTGAACTCCTCCCCAGCATCTTCATAAATTTTCGATTCCAGGTTCTTGATATCGTTGTCCAGGTCTTTGGACAGGGAATTTAAAAATTCGGTATCCAATTTAATTCCTTCCAACTCCATATCTGCCAGGACGTGCAAAAGAGGGATTTCTATATCATTGAAAAGATCTTCTGTTTTGGCCTCGGCAAGTTCTGGTCTAAAATGTTGAGCCAGTTGAAAGGTAATATCCGCATCTTCCACGGCGTATTCTGTTTGCTTATCCAGAGGGATTTCCCTCATGGACATCTGGTTCTTCCCTTTCTTTCCAATTAATTCGGTAATGGATATGGGGGTGTAGTTTAAATAAGTCTCGGCCAATACGTCCATGTTGTGCCTCATGTCTGGATTGATAAGGTAATGCGCCAGCATGGTATCAAAGCATTTGCCCTTTACCTTTATCTTGTACTTATCCAGAACCTTGATGTCATATTTAAGGTTCTGTCCTATTTTTTCGATTTTTTCGGATTCAAAGAAAGGTCTTAATTGTTCTATGATTTCCTGGGCCTCTTCCTTTTCTTCTGGAAACGGAATATAAAAGCCTTTGCCAGGTTCCCAACTAAAGGCGATCCCAACCAATTGTGCTTCCAAAGGGTTTAATGAGGTTGTTTCCGTGTCAAAACAGACCGAGGTCTGCTTTAACAAATTCTGAATAAATAATTTCATCGCCATTCCCGGTGCTACACTTTGGTAAATATGTGGAACATCCTTGATGGTCTTTCTGCTCGATACCGATTCCAGTGTTCCCGAAGGTTGGTTCACGTCCCCGCCAAACAGCGAAAACTGTCCGCCTCCGGCCTCTTGTGCTTGCTTTTTTGCAGTGGGGGTACTGCTTACTGGAGTGGTTGTGGTTTCTTCCTCGGTAGAGAATAACTTCAAGAACTGGTCTTTTAGCCTTCTAAATTCCAATTCTTCAAAGAGCTCTTGGACTTTTTCGCTATCGGGCATGGACAATTCATAGTCCTTGGCATTAAAAGTTACATCACAGGTAACGCAAATGGTTGCCAGCTTCTTGGATAGGATCCCCAATTCCTTGTTTTCTTGGATTTTCTCCTTCATTTTGCCCTTTAGCTTATCCGTATTCGCTAAAAGGTTTTCCATAGAGCCGAACTCTGCAATGAATTTTTTGGCCGTTTTGTCCCCAACACCTGGGAGTCCAGGAATATTGTCACTGGCATCGCCCATCATTCCCAAATAGTCTATGACCTGTTCGGGGCGCTCCACTCCAAATCGTTCTTTTACTTCCGGAATCCCCCAAATTTCTATGCCGTTACCCATTCTAGCAGGTCTGTACATAAAAATGTTTTCTGAAACCAGTTGCCCAAAATCCTTATCCGGGGTCACCATGAATACCTTATAATCCTCTTTTTCCGCCTGTTTGGCCAAGGTGCCAATAATATCATCTGCTTCCAATCCATAAAGCTCCACAACAGGGATGTGCATAGCTTTTAGGATATCTTGGATATAGGGTACGGCCTGCCTTATGGCATCTGGGGTTTCATCCCTATTGGCCTTGTAGTCTGCAAACATTTCTGTCCGTTCGGTGCTTCCCCCCTTATCAAAACAAACCGCCAAATGATCTGGTTTTTCTCTTTTGATAACATCAAAAAGGGAATTGACAAAGCCCATTACGGCAGAGGTGTCCATCCCCTTGGAATTTATTCTTGGATTTTTGATCAAGGCATAGTAGCCTCGGAAAATCAATGCATAAGCATCAAGTAAAAAAAGTCTTTTTTGTTCTGCCATTTTGGGTGGTCTAATTTATTTTCAAAGCTACAAAGATTATGATCTTTTTGGAACTACTTAAGGTTTAATATAGGATTCTGAGGGCTGGTTCACCTGCCCTTGATCTGTAATCATATTATAGGAAAATCCAGGATGTACGCAATACGATCCGGTTTCCCCTTTTTTATTGATAGCAATAAAGCCAATTTGAAAATCCTTTCTGTCTTTATTTTTGGCCATTATTCTCCTGACTCCCTCCTCACAGGCCTGCTGTGGTGATTTTCCCTGTCGCATGAGTTCCACAATTAAAAAACTACCTACGGTGCGCACCACTTCTTCCCCAACTCCAGTGGCCGTGGCCCCGCCTACCTCGTTGTCAACAAATAACCCAGCACCAATTATAGGCGAATCACCAATACGTCCACCGTATTTATAGGCCATCCCGCTGGTGGTGCAGGCCCCGGAAACATCCCCATTTTTATCTATGGCGAGCATCCCGATGGTATCGTGGTTTTCAATATTGATGACAGGCTTGTATTGGGAGGTTTTTTTCCATTCCAGCCATTCCTTTTTGGATTTTTCGGTAAGGAGGTCCTCCTGTACAAAACCATTTGCGTAGGCAAACTGTTCTGCCCCTTTTCCTGCCAACATCACATGTGGGGTTTTTTCCATCACCTTGCGGGCAACGGCAACGGCATGGGTGATATTTTGAAGGTAGACTACAGCTCCACAATTACCATCTTTGTCCATGATACAGGCATCCAGGGTGACATTTCCGTCCCTGTCCGGTCTACCTCCCTTGCCCACGGTCTGGTTGTCTACATCGGCCTCTTCAATCATGACCCCTTGTTCCACGGCATCGAGTGAATTTCCTCCGGCGCTGAGCACCTCCCAGGCTTTGGCCGTGGCATTGGCGAAGTTCCAGGTACAGATCACAATAGGGAACGGTGTATTAAGGCTTTGTGCAGCCGTTAAGGAATTGGACCCGTCCGTATCAAAGGAAGCAAGTATGGGAGTAGAAATTAATCCGGCCGTACCTATCGTGGAATTTTTAAGGAAATTTCTGCGTTTCATCTGTCTGGGTTGCTTATTTTTAAGGACCTAAATATAGGGAATATGATCATAGAAGTATGTGCCAATTCTTTGGAATCTGCCTTGAATGCCCAAAAAGGAGGAGCGGATAGAATTGAACTTTGTGCGGAACTTGGAGTTGGCGGAATAACGCCATCCCCAGGGCTGATGAAAAGTGTCAAAAAGCATATTACCATCCCCATTCATGTGCTGATAAGACCCAGAAGTGGGGATTTCACCTATTCAAAATCCGATTTTGAAACCATCAAAAATGATATTCTTTTTTGCAAGGACATGGGGTTTGAGGGTGTTGTCTCTGGCGTGTTGTATAAAGATTTTAAAATTGATATTGAACGTACCAAAGAAATGGTAGACCTGGCCAAGGGAATGGAGTTTACATTTCATAGGGCCTTTGATTGGGTGCTAAATCCTATGGAAGCTTTGGATCAACTGCAAGGGCTCGGAGTTGCAAATATTTTGACCTCTGGTCAAGAGATTTCGGCCCTAAAGGGTTTGCAGTTGTTGGAAAGATTGCAGGAAAAGGCTTCTGTATGTACAATAATGCCTGGAGGAGGTGTTAAACCAGAAAATGTGTTGGAGTTCAAGAAAAGGGAATTTAAAGCGGTACATTTATCGGGAACAAAATTTTATAAAACCCTGGATGCCCTTCCCGGTATTTCTATGAACAGTCCTGTCTTTTTTAGGGAGGAAGCTGTAGCCCTGACGGATGAAAGGGTGATTAATAAAATTAAGGGCTTGGTTAAATGAAAAATAAAATAGGCAGGTCGTCCCAATTATAAAATATCTTTGTAAAAAAGTAATCTATGCTTCGTTGGATCATATTTATTGCCATATATATTGCCTTGGGTATATATACGCTTCAAGCCTTAAAAACTGTTTCCAGATATCCCTGGGTGTATTATGCATTTATTCTGTTGTCACTTTTGGTCTTGGGGAATTTCGTGTATCAGTTTACCGTTGGGGATGAAACCGGTAGGGTCTTAAACAGGCCTAAAAGTTATGCATTCGGACTCTTATTGACCATGTTGACCTTTAAATTGATCACGATCATTTTTCTGTTTTCAGAAGATATCTTTAGAATTTTGAGTGGGGGGTACCAGAAATTGTTCGGTACGGCAAAGGAATTTACCTTCCCGGAAAGAAGACGATTTTTAAGCCTCTTGGCCATGGGGATTGCCGCTATTCCCTTTAGTGCCCTTTTGTATGGGATGTACAAGGGAAAATATAATTTTAAGGTACTGAAGTACAATTTGGAATTTGATGATTTGCCAGATGCCTTTCACAATTATCAGATCACCCAGATTTCAGATGTGCACAGTGGCAGTTTTGATAATCGGGAAAAGATTGAGTATGCCATTGACCTTGTCAATCGCCAGAAAAGTGATATTCTCTTGTTTACTGGGGATATGGTGAACAACAAAGCTGACGAGATGAATCCATGGACAGAATTGTTTTCTACCCTGGAGGCGAAAGATGGAAAGTTCTCCATTTTGGGGAACCATGATTATGGGGATTATATAGATTGGGATACCCCAGAGGAGAAAATGAAGAACCTAGAGGATTTAAAAATCCTGCAAAAGAATATCGGCTTTGACCTTTTGTTGAATGAAAGTAGGTATTTGGAGAAGGACGGAGACAAAATTGCCTTGATAGGAGTGGAGAACTGGGGAAGGGGAGGCTTTAAAAAAGCAGGAGACCTTAATATGGCCAAATCCAATGTGGACAAGGACGATTTCAAAATTCTGATGAGCCATGATCCATCCCATTGGGAGGACAAGGTAATCCATGATGATTATCATTATCATCTTACTTTGAGCGGGCATACGCATGGGATGCAGTTTGGGATAGAAATTCCGGGATGGATAAAGTGGAGTCCGGTGAAATGGAGGTATAAATATTGGGCGGGGATCTATGAGGAATTGGGGCAATATATAAATGTGAACCGCGGTTTTGGCTTTTTAGGCTATCCTGGAAGGGTGGGCATTTGGCCCGAGATAACGGTAATTACTTTGAAAAAGAAACGGACGGTGTAATTTTAACGCACTAAAATTCTACAAAAACACAGCTATCGTTAGTATTTTAACATTTTTTCTTACTTTTGATTGATAACCGAAATGTTTCTATATGTCCAAGTTTGGTGAACTAATTGATTTAGACGTACCTGTTCTGTTAGATTTTTATGCAGAGTGGAATGAACAATCCACGGCCATGCATCCCGTATTGAGGGATGTTGCAGCAGCCTTGGGCGATAAAGGAAAGGTGATTAAGATCGATGTTGAAAAGAACAAAGAACTGTCACAGGCATTAAGGGTGAAAGGTTTGCCAACCCTGATGATCTATAAAAAAGGTGAAATGGTATGGCGCCAAAGTGGCGAACAGGATGCCAATACCTTGATTGGGATTTTAAACGAATATATTTAAGCAAAAAAGCGGGATGATCATCATCCCGCTTTTTTATTGCTCTATTCTTCAATGACCGAGGGGACCGTATCCTGTGGCATTGTCCCGCCTTCAATTTCCATACTGTCCATCATTTCCAGCTCTTCTTCCATGGGGAGGTCGTCTTCCAATATATCGTCCTTGTAAAAGTGGCTGAACTTATCTATGTATTCATTAAAGAGCAGGGTTTCCTTTTCTGCAAGGTCCTTATCCCTGTTGCCAATTAGAATATCAATATTCCTTCGGTATCCCTCCATATCGGCTATGATATCATTGATGTTTTCATATTGCTGATTCAACGGGATATTCTCATAATATTCCAATCGCTCCTGATACTTTTTCTTCAGTCTTTGGAACAAGTCCCTGGCCTTTTGGGTTTCCCCAACCTTATAATAGCCGTCCAAGAACGGTTCAACAAAGGCGTAGTATCCAAAATAGTCCAGCGGCATATTGTCCATGGCTATGTTTATGATCTCTTTGGCCTTTTCAATCTTGTTTTCTGCAATGAGCGTTTCCGTCAGTCGAGCTAAATTGCCCCTAAAGGAAAGACTTTGGGACCTCGTTTGTGGGTCGTGATAGATGTCTGGGCTTCCCGCATTGCCCCATTCCCATTTTTTTACAATATCGTACATCAGATCAGAATCGATACGTCCCATTTCGTAAGGACTTAATCGGTCTGTCTTAATTGGCACCAGTTTATAGACTAGTCCGTCTAATTGCAGGTAGTCCTTCATCCAAATGTACTCCCCGTCATCAAAACTACCACCGGAAAAGTAGATGGGACGTTTCCAGTCGTTGTTGGCGATCACATCCAACATCATGATCCTATTTTTGGGCAATGCCCCTTTAGGGAGATCTATATCTATAAAATCAACGATAAGGGCAGAATCTTTTGGTTTTACCAAGCCGCTTTCCAACACATTCTTTTTGTTCACCGGAATCCTGATCTTATTGGTAGGATAGTAAACTATGTTCTGGTTGCTTTCGGAATACTCGCTGAGGTCCGCACCTTGTTTTTGTAGTATATGTTTAAACTTGGTCTGTGGTTTGTTACTTCCCACCCAATTCATAAAGTCTTTAATATTCCAACGACTTTCCGTTACCCCTTGGTAGTAAATAGCGTCCCTAGAGCCGTATTTGTAATCGTCATGGGTAAGTTGTGAAGGGATTGGAGCGCTTTCATAGGCCTGTCTTTTCATCTGGTCTATATACCAATCTGTAGCAAAAAGACTTGTATTGATAACGCGGACATCCGTTCGGTATCCCTCTATTTCTTGTACATACCACAATGGGAAGGTATCATTGTCCCCAATGGTGAACAACATGGAGCCAGCTCCCTTTTGGGTCGATTCCAGATAGGCTTTTGCCGTTGATTGGGCTGTAAATCTATTGGATCTGTCATGGTCGTCCCAATTTTGGTATGCCATCACCCCTGGAACGGCCAAAAGGCATATGATGGTCAATGCAGGCGCCAATATTTTGGGGGCGATCAATTTTTTAAATTCATCAAACAATCCGTATACCCCAATTCCGATCCATATGGCAAATACGTAAAATGAGCCTACCAAGGAATAATCCCTTTCCCTTGGCTGAAAAATAGAGGGGTTCGTATAAAATTGAATGGCAAGCCCTGTGAATAGGAAGAACACCAATAAAACCCAGAATTGTTTTGGGTTTTTTGTGATTTGGAAAATAAGGCCAATGATCCCAAGTAGCAATGGCAAGAAGAAATAGGTGTTCCTACCTTTGTTGTTTAGGACATCACTGGGTAAGTTGTCCTGGCTCCCCCTAAAAAGGTTATCTATAAAATTAATACCGCTCAACCAGTTGCCATGGTTGTCGTACCTGCCTTGTATGTCATCTTGTTTTCCTGTGAAATTCCACATAAAATAACGCCAATACATATATCCAAATTGGAAGTCGATCATGTATTTTACGTTCTCCCAAACAGTTGGCGGTATCACTTCAATGTATTCACTGAATTCCTTTAGAAAACGTATATATTGATCTTCTTGGATCTCTCCAGTGGTGAGTCCGTTCCTAAATTGGTTTACGGCATCGCGCAGTTCTCCGTTGGATCTGTATTCTGGTTTTATCTTGAAGTCCAGGGGGCCAAAATACTTCATGTAATTCTCAGCATTTTGTTCGCTCCACATTCTCGGAAGTAGTCCTACATGGTCCTCGTTGGGGCCTGGGACAGATTCCTTGTAGTGGTTGACGATAACATATTTTCCAAGCTTTTCATCTTTTTCATATTTAGGCTTATCATCCTCCTCCGTGCCCGAGGTAGCAAACAAATTGGAATAGTACGTACCGTAAATAGGACTGTCTACCCCTGGGTATTGTTCTCTATTGTAATAGGCCAATAAGGAACGTGCATCCGATGGATTGTTTTCATTGATGACCGTATTGGCATTGGCCCTAATGGGGAGCATCAACCAAGAAGAAAACCCTAGGAAAAGGAACATGGCGCATAATACAAGGGTGTTTGCTTTCCTGAAATCGTTTTTTCGGGTATAGCTCAATCCAAAATAAAAGACACTTATAAAAATAAGTCCCATGATGATAGTCCCTGAATTAAAGGGAAGTCCAATGGTATTGACAAAGAATATCTCACTCCAGCCAAATGCAACCAAGACATAAGTAAGGGAAAATTTATAGACCAACATCAAAAGTGCCACGACCAAAATATTGGCCAACAGGAAATTTTTAACGGTTGTAGTCTTGTATTTTTTAAAGTAGTACAATAGACCAATGGAAGGAATGGTCAAAAAGCCCATAAACTGTATTCCAAAAGTGAGGCCTACAACAAAGGACATAAGGATCAACCATCTATTGCCTCTTGGATCGTCTAGGTCATCTGTCCATCTCAATCCCAACCAAAGTAGAAGGGACATGATTAAACTGGCCATGGCATAAACCTCTGTTTCCACAGCGTTGAACCAAAAACTATCAGAATAAGTGAAAGCCAAGGCGCCAATTAAACCACTGGCCAATATGGCGATTGCCTTACTGTTTGTAATTGGTTCGTCCTTGCCTATCAATTTTTTTACGAGGTTGGTCGTTGTCCAGAATAGAAATAAAATGGTAAAGGCGCTAGAAATTCCAGAAAGGTAATTGACCATTTTGGCAACCTGTCCCGGTTCCAGGGCGAACATGGAGATAAAAGCCCCCAACATTTGAAGTAGCGGTGCTCCCGGAGGATGACCAACTTGAAGTTTTGCCGAGGTGGCAATATATTCACCCGCATCCCAATAACTGCCCGTAGGCTCTACGGTTATACCATATGTGATTAGGGCTATAAAAAAAACGACCCATCCAAGGATGGTGTCCCATTTCTCAAAATCTTTCGAAAACATGTATGCCAAATTTACCAGTTGGGGCGAATTTACTAATTAAAATAGATATGCGTTGAAATTTTTCGCAAACCTTTAACAGGGTTTTTTTTCATTTTTTTAATATTGTTGCCCAAAATATTTGCGCATATTAAACTTTGTTTTAAATTTGCACGCTCTTAAGCAATGCTGGCCTATGGTGTAATTGGCAACACAGCTGGTTTTGGTCCAGTCGTTCTAGGTTCGAGTCCTAGTAGGCCAACATCCAAAATGGAAGTCCCGATACTGAAAAGTATCGGGATTTTTTTTGCTAATTATTTAATGCTGTGGGGAATAAGAGATTCTTAGTAAAACAACACAATGGTCCACTTGGACGATACGGCGGAAATTGGAATTAATTTTAAAGGTGGGAAGGGGCATATCCCGAAATTGGATACACCAGAATACTTTTGAGATAGGAAAAGCAGTTTACCGCGAAAAAAAAAGAATTAAAATTTTCTGAGCTTTCAGATAAGGTCATCAGCAATTAAAAATTTAACCTTTTTAAATCTCAGATCCCGTGATCAATTTGTTGATGATGAGGTAGCCAGATATCAGGGGCAGCATATGGGCGATTTCCCCTGCCTCTGGGAAAAGAAAGAATATAACGATCCATGCAAAAAATAATGCTGCTATAAATTTCCAAGTGATGACTTTCATTTATTTATTTAGGTTTTAGTAGGAAGCTAAAGTAATTGGCTTCTTAAGACGGGATGAACGTTTTTCTAGTTTAAATTAACTCATTTGATTAACCCCAGTGTTGGCGGAGGGTGCCAAGTTCCTAATGTCTTCTAGTTGGATGGCGTTATTGTTTTTAGCAATATGATAATTATGAAATCGCAGAAATTGAAAAGGTAGATCATCATTCAAAAGGTGTTTTTTATGATGTGGAATTCAAACGTAACGGTGAAAAAAAAGATATCGAGTTTACTGCTGATGGTAGGCGATTGAACTAAAAGATATCTTTTTGAGTTTCTCTTAAAGCCCTGATCAAAAATTGATTGGGAAGTGAAATAAAAAATCGTATATTTGCACCGCTGAAAGAATATAAAGTATTCATGAGGGGACTATTAGTCCCCTCTTTTATTACTTAAATTTATGTTGAAGGACAAAGTAACAGAACTTTTAAATCAGGCCCTTGAGGAGAATCAATCACTGTTTTTGATTGATTTTAAAATGTCATCCGATAATAAAATCAAGGTGACGTTAGATGGTGACAATGGGGTAACGTTGAAAGACTGCATGGCGGTAAGTAGGACCATTGAGCACAATTTGGACAGGGAAGAGCATGATTTTGCCTTAGAAGTTGAATCTGCGGGAGCTACCACGCCTTTGGTTATGCCAAGACAGTACAAAAAGAATATAGGTAGAATATTAGAAGTAAGGAGTCAAGATAGTAATTTTGAAGGCAAACTTACGGCTGCAACGGAAGATAGCATCACTTTAGAGTGGAAGGCACGTGAACCCAAACCTGTGGGCAAGGGTAAAGTAACAGTTCAGAAAAAGCAAGAAATTGCGATTTCTGATATTCAAGAAGCAAAAGTTGTATTAAAATTTTAATTAGTAGTTCAGAATGGAAAATATTGCGCTGATAGAATCTTTCTCCGAGTTTAAGGATGATAAATTCATTGACAGGGTTACGCTGATGGCGATTTTGGAAGATGTGTTTAGAAACGCTCTTAAGAAAAAGTTTGGCTCAGATGACAACTTTGATATCATTATAAACCCTGATAAAGGAGATTTAGAGATATGGAGAAACAGAGTTGTTGTAGAGGATGGTGAGGTTGAGGATCCCAATGAGGAGATCTCACTTACTGCAGCGCGCAAGATTGAGCCCGATTTTGAAGTGGGTGAAGATGTTTCTGAAGAGGTGAAATTGATAGATTTGGGAAGAAGGGCAATTTTGGCATTGCGTCAAAACCTTATTTCTAAGATCCATGAACACGACAATACAACCATTTATAAGCAGTTCAAGGATCTGGAAGGTGAAATTTACACTGCAGAGGTTCACCATATTAGGCATAAGGCCATTATTTTATTGGATGACGAAGGCAATGAAATCATCATGCCAAAGGATAAGCAGATTCCTGCAGACTTCTTTAGAAAGGGTGATAACGTTCGTGGAATAATTGAAAGTGTGGAATTGAAGGGCAACAAGCCTGTCATAATTATGTCCAGAACTTCTCCCTTGTTTTTAGAGCAATTGTTCTTCCAAGAGATCCCAGAAGTTTTTGATGGTTTGATCACTATTAAAAAAGCGGTGCGTATTCCTGGAGAGAAAGCAAAAGTAGCGGTGGATTCCTATGATGATAGGATAGATCCAGTTGGTGCCTGCGTGGGAATGAAAGGTTCCCGTATACATGGTATCGTCAGGGAATTGGGGAATGAAAATATTGATGTTATCAATTGGACCAGTAATGCACAATTATTGGTGACAAGGGCATTGAGTCCTGCTCGTGTTTCCTCGGTAAAATTAGATGATGAAAAAATGACAGCCCAAGTATACCTAAGGCCAGAGGAGGTTTCCAAGGCTATTGGTAGGGGAGGTCACAATATAAGACTGGCCGGACAATTGACCGGTTATGAAATTGATGTATTCCGCGAAGGAGTGGAAGAAGATGTTGAATTGACTGAATTTTCTGATGAAATTGAAGGCTGGGTTATTGACGAGCTTAAGAAAATTGGGTTGGATACAGCAAGGAGCGTCCTCGAGCAGGATGTGAATGATTTGGTTAAACGTACAGATTTAGAAGAGGAGACAATTTTAGAAGTTGTGCGTGTGCTAAAAGAAGAATTAGAAGATTAAGCTATATATTAGCGGGAAAATATAAGAATACGAATATCTATTTATGGCAGATAATGCAACTATAAGGCTTAATAAAGTTCTACGGGAACTTAATATTTCACTGGACAGGGCGGTAGATTTCCTTGGGACCAAAGGTCACGATGTGGAAGCTAGGCCTACAACAAAAATTTCCAATGAGGTGTATCAAGTTCTTTTGGACGAGTTCCAAACGGATATGAGCAAGAAAGTTGCATCCAAGGAAGTTGGTGAGGAGAAGAGGAAAGAGAAGGAGGCACTGCGCCAACAATTGGAGCAAGAGCAAGAGGAGAAGAGACTCGCGAGGGAGAAAAAAGCCGCTTCAGAACAGGTAGTAAAGGCGAAAGCAGAGCTGTCTGGGCCAAAAACAGTAGGTAAGATAGATCTTTCCCCAAAAAAGAAGGCACAAGAGCCAGCTGCAGTTGAGGAGGCTCCTGTAAAAGCTGCTGAGCCGGTAAAAGAGGAGAAGAAGAAAGAAGAAGTTGTTGCGGAGAAGCCCGAGGTGAAAGCAGAGGTGCCCGCAGAGAAGGCAAAGGTTGAAAAACCTGTTGCGACCGAAAAGCCTGCTGAAAAGAAGGTGGCTGAAAAAGCAGAAAAAGTAGAGGAGAAAAAAGCTCCTGCTGAAGAAGCTGAAAAGACGGCTGAGAATGAAACGCTCACAACACAATACCAGAAACTTAGTGGTCCAAAAATCACTGGGGACAAGATAGATTTATCAAAATTTGCGAAACCAAAGAAGAAGAAAGAAGTTTCCAAGGCTGGTGACAGTGCTGATAAAAAGAAAAGAAGAAAACGTATTGTTAGTACCCCGGGTCAAAAAACAGGTCCGAGACAATCTGGCACAGGTCCAAGGGGTAAAAATGCACCAGGAGGTCCAAGAAAAGCACCTGGACAGCGTTTTAGCCAAGGCCCTAAAGTAGAGCCAACCGAGGAAGATGTTCAAAAACAAGTACGTGAGACCCTAGAGAAATTGCAAGGGAAATCCAAAAAAGGTAAAGGAGCAAAATACAGAAGGGACAAAAGGGATCAGCACCGTCAACAAACGGAGAAGGATCTTGAGCAGCAAGAATTGCAGAGCAAAATCCTTAAAGTTACCGAATTTGTTACGGCAAGCGAGGTAGCGGTGATGATGGATGTTCCTACCACAAAAATTATATCTGCGTGTATGTCCTTGGGGATCATGGTAACCATGAACCAAAGACTGGATGCGGAAACACTATCTATCGTAGCCGATGAGTTTGGGTATGAGGTAGAATTTGTTTCGGCAGATATCGAGGAAACTATCGAGGTGGCAGAGGATGCTCCGGAAGATTTGAAGCCTAGAGCTCCAATCGTGACCGTAATGGGTCACGTGGATCACGGGAAGACCTCTTTATTGGATTATATTAGAAAAGAAAATGTTATTGCCGGTGAAAGTGGGGGTATTACCCAGCACATCGGAGCATATGGTGTGACTCTTGAAGGAGGTCAAAAAATTGCATTTTTAGATACACCTGGTCACGAAGCGTTTACCGCAATGAGGGCTCGTGGAGCGCAGGTCACCGATATAGCCATTATTGTAGTGGCTGCGGATGACGCGATCATGCCACAGACAAAAGAGGCCATTAGCCACGCACAAGCGGCTGGTGTACCTATTGTCTTTGCGATCAACAAAATTGACAAACCAACATCAAACCCTGATAAGATCAAGGAAGGTTTGGCACAAATGAACCTATTGGTAGAGGATTGGGGAGGTAAAATCCAGTCCCATGATATCTCCGCCAAAATTGGTACAGGTGTTAAGGAGCTTCTGGAAAAGGTGTTGCTGGAGGCTGAAATATTGGAATTGAAAGCTAACCCAGACCGCTTGGCAACGGGAACCGTTGTTGAGGCGTTTTTGGATAAAGGAAGAGGATATGTTTCCACTGTTCTGGTGCAATCTGGAACGCTTAAGATAGGAGATTATGTTCTGGCCGGAACTTGCAGTGGTAAAATTAAGGCCATGCAGGATGAACGGGGCAATATGGTGAAAGAAGTAGGACCCTCTACGCCCATTTCCATTTTAGGACTGGACGGCGCGCCGCAGGCAGGTGATAAATTCAATGTCCTGGAAGATGAGAGGGAAGCCAAGCAGATAGCTGCCAAAAGAGCCCAGTTGATGAGAGAGCAGTCCGTAAGGACACAGCGTCACATTACCTTGGATGAGATTGGAAGACGAATTGCATTAGGTGAGTTTAAAGAGTTGAATATTATCCTGAAAGGGGATGTGGATGGTTCTGTGGAAGCATTGACAGATTCCTTCCAGAAATTAACGACCGATGAGATTCAGGTGAACATTATTCACAAAGCGGTAGGTCCAATAACAGAATCAGATGTATTGTTGGCTTCGGCTTCAGACGCGGTAATCATTGGATTTAACGTAAGGCCAATGGGTAATGCCAGGGCCATGGCTGAAAAAGAAGAAATAGATATTAGAATGTATTCCATTATCTATGATGCCATCAATGATCTAAAAGATGCCATGGAAGGTATGCTTTCTCCAGAGATGAAGGAAGAGATTTCCGGAACGGCAGAAATTAGGGAGACCTTTAAAATATCTAAAATTGGAACTATTGCAGGTTGTATGGTTACCAGTGGGAAGATCTTTAGAAACTCCAATATTCGTTTGATCCGTGATGGTGTAGTGATTTACACTGGTGAATTGTCCTCATTGAAACGTTTCAAGGACGATGTTAAGGAAGTAGCCAAAGGATACGACTGTGGTCTTCAGATTAAGAACTACAATGATATCAGGGAATTGGATATCGTAGAAGCTTTCCAAGAAGTAGCGGTTAAGAAGAAGCTTAAGTAAGCTGAATACTTAGAATAGTACATAAAAAAAAACCTGTCGGAAGACAGGTTTTTTTGTTTTAAAAAGGTAAAAATATTAAGACTGTTTTTTCTCGGGCTGTATAAGCATGGCGCTTGGATATTTCTTGCGAACATCCATAAGATTGCGCTCTGCATCGAGCTTTGTTTTAAACTGTCCTATCCTTACTCTGTAACTTGGAGAGATAAAATCTATCTTGGAATACCAATCTGGATAATCCCCTTCTGCCTGCATTTTAATGTCCTTTGCATCATTGAGAGATCCAAAATATATCTGTATTCTGTATACGGCCGCTATGTCGGGGCTCGACTTATAAATCTGGACCAGGGCGTCAATTTTTGGATCTTGCTCTATTGAAATTGTTCCTTGTTGCGCAAAACTTGCTGTAGAAAAAAATAGCAATATTAGGGAGTTGAAAACTGTTCTCATAGTGTATCTAGCTTAGTATTAAAGACTTTTGCAAAAGTAATTTTTTATCCTTGAAGCAAGTATAATTTTTTTCTATTTAGAATGGCTATAAATTATAAATTATCAATCCATTAACATTTCCAAAATAAAGTCTATGTCGTATTTTTGTCAGCAATTTAAACGGCGATAAATATAGCTTGCACAATAACAAGTAAATATCGTGCCAAGATTTCGATAGAAATATTTTTAATATGAAAAAGGTTCCATACCGTAATCAAATTTCTAAGTTTTTAGGTATCAGTTTGGTAGTGTTTCTACTGTCTTCAACATCTCTTTTTTCTCAAGAGGAGGCTGTTGCAGCGGATACGGAGGTTGCTGCAGAGGCTACTGCGTCTGCGGGTGACCCAGCAAAAGGAAAGCAATTGTTTAATCAAAACTGTGCTGCTTGTCACGCTTTGGACAGAAAAATGACCGGTCCTGCTTTGGCTGGTGTTACTGAAAGGCATGATAGAGAGTGGTTGTACACTTGGATCAAGAACAGTGCAGGAATGATCAAATCAGGTGATCCTGCTGCCGTGAAAATCTACAATGAGTACAATCAGGCGGCGATGACTGCCTTCCCAACATTGAGCAATGCTGATATTGATGATATCCTTGCTTATACCGATGCTCCTCCAGTCGCGGCTGTGGTTCCTCCCGTACCAGGGGCGATTCCTGGGCAGGCGCCTGCTGCATCCGGAATTTCAAATGAGCTTATTTTGGGTGCCTTGGTATTGGTATTCGGCTTATTGGTGGTAATGCTGGTATTGGTCAATCAGACCTTGAGACGTATTGCTGAGGCCAATGGTGTTGTGGTAGAAAAAGATAAGGCGGAGAAAAGAACGCCAATCTGGAAAGCTTTTGCCCAAAACCAATTTTTAGTTTTGGTTACCGTTATCTTCCTTCTTTTGGGGAGTGCCTATTACGTATATGGCTACTTTATGCAAGTTGGTATTGATCAAGGGTACGCCCCGGTGCAACCAATTCACTATTCGCACAAGATCCATGCGGGTGACAATGAAATAGAGTGTAAATACTGTCACTCTTCTGCAAGAGTTTCCAAGCATTCTGGAATTCCTGCTTTGAATGTTTGTATGAACTGTCATAAATCCATTTACGAATACAAAGGAAACCCAGAAGGTCCAAGTCAAGAGGATTTGGCAAACGGGTACACCAATGATTTTTATACAGGAGAAATTAAAAAACTTTACAAAGCCGTTGGTTGGGATGAGGAGAACCAGAAGTATACTGGTGATTCACAACCTGTAGAATGGGTGAGAATCCACAACCTTCCTGACTTTGCTTACTTTAACCACTCGCAACACGTTTCCGTGGCCGGGGTTGAATGTCAGACCTGTCACGGTCCTGTTGAAGAAATGGAAATAATGTACCAATATTCACCATTGACAATGGGGTGGTGTATCAACTGCCATAGGGAGACCAATGTAAAGGTTGAAGGTAACGAGTACTACGATAAGATACATGAGGAACTTTCCAAAAAGTACGGTGTAGAAACACTGACTGCCGCTCAGATGGGTGGATTGGAATGTGGTAAATGTCACTATTAATATTTAGGTTAACAAGAAGATAATTTTCAGATATATCATATGTCATCAAACAAAAAATATTGGAAGAGCGAGGCGGAGTTAAATCCTAACGATTCCATTGTTGAGACGCTAAGACAGAATGAATTTGTCCAAGATATCCCAGTAGATGAGTTTTTGGGGAATAAGGACAATTTGGCATCCACTTCAACAAACAGAAGGGACTTTCTTAAGTACGTTGGGTTTAGCACAGCTGCAGCTTCTTTGGCTGCTTGTGAAGGACCTGTAATTAAGTCTATTCCTTATGTGGTTCAACCAGAGCGCATAATTCCTGGTGTGGCAAACTATTACGCTACAACCATAGCCAACGGTTTTGATTTTGCAAGTATCTTGATCAAAACACGTGAGGGCAGACCTATCAAGGTTGAGAATAATACCGATGCCAAAGTGAACGGAGGTGCAAATGCACGAGTTCAGGCTTCTGTATTGTCCTTATATGATAGTACAAGATTGCAAGGGCCAATGTTCAATGGGGAGCCTGTTGAATGGACTACTCTTGACAATGCGGTTAAGGCTAAATTGGGTTCTTTGAAGAATTCTGGAAAGCAGATCGCGATCTTGACACAAACTTATGCTAGTCCGTCTACCTCAAGATTGGTTGGTGACTTTAAAGAGGCTTTTGGCAATGTGAACCATGTGGTTTATGATGCTGTTTCTGAAGATGCTGCTTTAAGTGCCTTTGCTGCCAAATATGGCGAAAGGGCTTTAGCTGATTATGATTTTGAAAAAGCTGGACTTATTGTATCCTTTGGTGCTGATTTCTTAGGAGATTGGCAAGGTGGAGGATATGATAGCGGATATTCCAAGGGTCGTATACCGAAGAATGGAAAAATGTCCAGACACATACAATTTGAATCCAATATGTCTTTGGCTGGTGCCAATGCTGATAAGCGTACCGCTTTAACGCCATCACAACAAAAAGTGGCTTTGGCCAAGTTGTACGGTCAGTTGAACGGAACGTCTGTTGGTGGGGAACTGCCGGAAAAAATAGCCAAAGCTGTTGAAGCTACCGCAAAAGAGATCCAAAAAGCTGGATCTGATGCTGTAGTGGTAACAGGATTGGACGATGTCAATGCACAGGCTGTGGTATTGGCAATTAACGAGATGTTACAGAGCAAGGCTTTTGATGCCAAGGCTCCTAAATATGTAAGGCAGGGTAATGTAGCGGCGGTTAATCAGTTGATTGCCGATATGAATGCGGGAACTGTTGGTGCTTTGATCATTGATGGTGTAAACCCAATGTATTCATTGCCAAACAGTGCTGATTTTGCAGAAGGACTTAAAAAAGTTGACTTATCTGTAGCCTTTGCCTTGAATAACACTGAAACCGCTGCTGTAGTACAGTATGTTGGTGCTTCATCCCACTTTTTGGAATCATGGGGCGATACAGAAATGAAAAAAGGTCATTATAGCTTAATGCAACCTACGATAAAGGAGTTGTTTGATACGCGTCAGCTTCAGACTGCCCTTTTGAAATGGATGGATAGCGATAAGACGTATTATGAATATATCAAGGAAACTTGGGGTGCTGGAATCTTAGGTTCCGGAGAATGGAACCAAGCATTGCACGATGGTGTTTTTGCTGCATCGGCCGCTCCGGCAGTTGATGTTGAAACTGTAGCTCCTATGGCTGATGCCATGGAAAGTACAGCGGTGCCTTTAGCTTCAGCTATTAGCAGTCTGGCTTCTTCGACATCCTCAGGGATGGAGTTGTCCTTGTATTCCAAAATTGGAATGGGAGATGGGCAACAAGCCAACAACCCATGGTTACAAGAGTTTCCAGATCCTATTACAAGGGTTTCTTGGGACAACTATGTGACTGTTTCCAAGGCTGATGCTGAAAAGTTGGGCTTGATCAATGAAAATGTAGCCAACGGAGGTTTAAATGGTAGTTATGCCAAATTGACCGTAAATGGTGTAAGTGTAGATAATGTTCCTGTAATCATTCAGCCGGGACAGGCAAACGGTTCTGTGGGTCTTTCTTTTGGATATGGAAGGAAAGCAGGCATGAAAGATGAGATGCAGACGGGTGTTAACGCCTATGTATTGTATCAAGGTTTTGCTGGTGAGCAAGCAGTAAGCATTGAGAAATCTACCGGAATGCATGAGTTTGCATGTGTTCAATTGCAGAAAACATTAATGGGTAGAGGGGATATCATCAAAGAAACTACTTTGGAGGTGTTCAATACTAAAGATGCCCATGAATGGAATGAAGTGCCAAAGGTTTCTTTGGATCACCAAGAGGTAGATGCTACTTCTGTTGATTTATGGGACAGTTTTGATAGGTCCATAGGACATCACTTCAATCTATCTATAGATTTAAATGCCTGTACAGGATGTGGGGCATGTGTCATAGCCTGTCATGCAGAAAATAATGTTCCTGTTGTTGGTAAGGAAGAAGTGAGGAAATCTAGGGATATGCACTGGTTGCGTATCGATAGGTACTACTCTTCCGAAGATACCTTCGCACAGGATGATCAGAAAAAAGATGATTTTGCCGGATTATCGGGTGATCAAGGTTCATTAGGGGGATTTGGAGAGTTGGAAGATCCAGCGTCCAATCCACAGGTAGCCTTCCAGCCGGTAATGTGTCAGCACTGTAACCATGCTCCTTGTGAGACTGTTTGTCCTGTTGCTGCAACATCACATAGCCGTCAAGGTCAGAACCATATGGCATACAACAGATGTGTGGGTACAAGGTATTGTGCCAACAACTGTCCTTATAAGGTGCGTCGTTTCAACTGGTTCTTATACAACAACAACGATGAATTCGATTACCATATGAACAATGATTTGGGTAAAATGGTAATCAACCCTGATGTCAATGTACGTTCCCGTGGGGTAATGGAAAAATGTTCTATGTGTATTCAAAAGACACAAAAGAGTATTTTGGATGCCAAACGAGATGGTCGTACGGTTAAGGATGATGAATTCCAGACCGCTTGTTCCGCTGCATGTAGCAATGGAGCTATGAAGTTCGGGGACATCAATGATTCAGAAAGTGAGATTGCTGAGTTGAAAAAGAGTGACCGTATGTATCACTTATTGGAGCATGTAGGTACAAAACCTAATGTGTTCTATCATGTAAAAGTGAGAAATACAAACGAAGCATAATAAAAAAGTAAAGTAACTATATTATAAATTATGGCGTCGCATTACGAAGCACCTATTCGAAAACCCCTAGTAATTGGAGACAAAGGTTACCACGATGTAACCGTTGATATTGCAGCTCCGGTAGAAGGGAAAGCCAATAAACACTGGTGGATTGTTTTTACCATAGCTCTATTGGCATTCCTTTGGGGAATCGGTTGTATTATTTATACTATTTCTACAGGTATTGGTACTTGGGGATTGAACAAAACTGTGGGCTGGGCCTGGGATATTACCAACTTTGTTTGGTGGGTAGGTATCGGTCACGCAGGAACGTTGATTTCCGCTGTACTTTTATTGTTCAGACAAAAATGGAGAATGGCCATTAACCGTTCTGCGGAAGCCATGACTATCTTTTCTGTGATCCAGGCAGGATTGTTCCCAATTATCCACATGGGTAGACCATGGTTGGCCTATTGGGTATTGCCAATCCCAAACCAGTTTGGATCGCTATGGGTAAACTTTAACTCCCCGTTGCTTTGGGACGTGTTCGCAATCTCAACCTATCTATCGGTATCGTTGGTGTTCTGGTGGACGGGATTATTGCCAGATTTTGCGATGATACGTGACAGGGCAGTAAAGCCTTTCCAGAAGAAGATATACAGTTTGTTGAGTTTTGGTTGGACAGGTCGTGCAAAAGACTGGCAACGTTTTGAAGAAGTTTCCTTGGTCTTGGCCGGTTTGGCTACCCCACTGGTACTTTCTGTACATACCATTGTATCTTTTGACTTTGCTACCTCGGTAATTCCAGGATGGCATACCACCATATTTCCACCGTACTTTGTTGCCGGTGCAGTTTTCTCCGGTTTCGCCATGGTGAACACCTTGTTGATCATTATGAGAAAGGTGAGTAACTTGGAAGCATATATTACGATACAGCATATAGAATTGATGAACATTGTAATTATGATTACAGGTTCTATCGTAGGATGTGCATATATTACAGAGTTGTTCATGGCATGGTATTCCGGTGTGGAATATGAGCAGTATGCATTCTTGAACAGGGCAACTGGACCATACGCTTGGGCGTACTGGGCAATGATGACCTGTAACGTGTTCTCTCCGCAGTTTATGTGGTCTAAAAAGTTAAGAACAAGTATCATGTTCTCTTTCTTTATCTCTATTGTGGTGAACATAGGAATGTGGTTTGAGCGTTTTGTAATTATCGTTACCTCTTTGCACAGGGATTACCTTCCATCTTCATGGACCATGTTCTCCCCAACTTTTGTGGATATAGGGATATTTATAGGAACAATTGGTTTCTTCTTTGTACTTTTCTTATTGTACGCCAGAACCTTCCCTGTAATTGCTCAGGCAGAAGTTAAGTCGATCTTAAAATCTTCCGGTGAGAAATACAAGACCTTAAGAGATGCTGGTAAGCCATTATATGAAATCAATAGAATAGCTGACATAAAGGAAAAGATTGTAGAGAAAAAGTCGCTTCCTGAGCCAGATTCCAAAGAGAAGGTATCTGCCTTATTAACATCAATTGGTGTATTTGACAGTGCTGTTGATACTCCGGATGATCTGAAGCAGGTGAAAGGTATTGGTCCTCAAATGGAGGCTACCTTAAATCAAATAGGAGTATATACTTTTTCTCAGGTAAGTAGAATGACCCCAAAAGAATATGACTTGTTGGACTCAATAACTGGATCGTTTCCAGGTAGGGCACAAAGGGATGATTGGGCAGGACAGGCTAAGATTTTAAATAACAAGAAGTAATTATGTCATCTAAAGTTATACATGCATTTTATAATGACGACGACGTGTTGATGCACGCGGTCAAAAAAGTAAAGGCTGCCAAATTTCATATAGAAGAGGTCTATTGTCCTTTTCCTGTGCACGGTTTGGACAAAGCCATGGGGCTAGCCCCAACAAGACTAGCTATTATGTCCTTTATGTATGGATGTATTGGTTTGGCAGTAGCCATTACAATGATGAACTATATGATGATTCAAGATTGGCCTCAGGATATTGGTGGTAAACCAAGTTTTAGTTATTTGGAAAACATGCCGGCCTTTGTTCCAATTATGTTTGAGCTTACCGTATTTTTTGCAGCTCACTTAATGGTGATCACTTTTTATATGAGAAGTAAATTGTGGCCTTTCAAAGAAGCTGAAAATCCAGATGTAAGAACAACAGATGATCATTTCTTGATGGAAATAGAGATTCATGATAATGAAGCTGAATTAAAAGAATTGTTGCTGAGTACAGGGGCAGTGGAAATTAATATTACAGAAAAGTAGTCATAATATTATGAGCAGTTTTAGCAAAATAGTAATTGTTTTAGGATTGGTTTTATCAGTAGCATCTTGTTCTGATAAAAATAGCCGAAACTACCAGTACATGCCCAACATGTATGTTCCTGTTGGTTATGAGACCTATGAAAAGGTAGATTTTCTTCCACGTCAAATGGAGGCTCAGTTACCTGCGGACAATACCATCCCTAGAGGCTGGATGCCCTATGAGTTTGAGAATGGTCCCGAAGGTAAGGATTTGGCCAAGTTACAGGCTAGCCCATTGGATTCTCTTCAGACAGAGGACAATATGAAGGTTGGAATGGAATTGTACAATATTTACTGTGCTATTTGCCACGGTGAGAAAGGGAACGGTGTAGGTACTTTGGTAGAGCGTGAAAAGATATTGGGTGTCCCAAGTTATGACGATGCGGCACGTAACATTAGCGTTGGAGGTACTTATCATACCATTTATTATGGGTTAAACTCCATGGGGTCTTACGCAGGCCAACTTAATCATAAGGAGCGTTGGCAAGTAGCCGAGTACGTTATGAAACTGAAACAAGACTTAACAAAATAATACATAGATTTAGAGTATGTACACTTTTTCAAATAGACTAAAAATTGCTTCAATTATTTTAATGGTTGTTGGCGCACTGGGTGTTGGAGTTGGATTCGTTTCAATGCCGTCCAATGTTGAAGAAGCAAAAGCTATGGTTGCCAGCCATGACGATGGGCACGGAAGTGATCATGGAGCTGAAACAATGCACGCTACAGAGGGTGAGCATGGAGCAGCTACTGCTGCCGAGGCACATGACTCTTCACATGACGAGCATTTGTTGCACCAATTACAGAACAGACCGTGGTCTGCGCTATATGTGGCAGCTTTTTTCTTTATGATGTTGGCATTGGGTACCTTGGCTTTTTATGCAATTCAACGTGCAGCACAAGCAGGGTGGTCCCCATTGTTGTTTAGGGTAATGGAAGGGATAACGTCCTACATAGTCCCAGGAGGAATTATCGTATTCGTTATTTTAGTACTTAGCACGATGCACCTGAACCATCTATTTGTTTGGATGGATCCGGAAGTAGTTGCAGAGGATAAGTTGTTGCAGGGAAAAGCGGGTTACTTAAATCCAACTTTTTTCCTGATCAGGGCAGCTATTTATTTGGCTATTTGGATCGGATACCGTGAGTATTCAAGAAAATTGTCATTACGTCAAGATGAGTCAAGCGATAACAGTAACTTTGTTAAGAATTTTAGAGTTTCTGCCGCATTCTTGGTGTTGTTCTTGATCTCGGAATCCATGATGTCTTGGGACTGGATCATGAGTGTTGACCCACACTGGTTCAGCACGCTATTTGGATGGTATGTTTTTGCCAGTATGTTTGTTTCTGGAATTACGGTAATCGCATTAGTTACCATATATTTAAAATCAAGAGGTTTCTTGCCAGAGGTAAATAATAGTCATTTACATGATTTGGCTAAGTTTATGTTCGGTATCAGTATATTTTGGACCTACTTATGGTTCTCTCAATTTATGTTGATATGGTACTCTAACATACCGGAGGAAGTAACCTATTTCGTGACGCGTATCGCGGATTACAAATTAGCATTTTTTGGCATGGTGGCCATGAACTTTTTATTCCCTGTTCTTATTTTGATGAACAGCGATTTCAAAAGGATGAATTGGTTTATTGTAATGGCCGGAGTTGTTATATTATGTGGACATTACATTGACATATTTAATATGATAATGCCTTCTACTGTAGGGGATCAATGGTATATTGGGATTCCTGAAATTGGAGCGGTATTATTATTCGCTGGACTGTTTATATTTTGGATCTTTAGGGCAATGACAAAAGCCGCAATGCAGCCAAAACGTAACCCGTTCATAGAAGAGAGTAAGCATTTTCATTATTAGAATTAGTTTTAAAGAATAATATCAAATCATACAATGACTGCATTATTAACAATAGCTGTTTTAGTATTAGTGGCAATTGCAATTTGGCAAATGACCAAAATATTTGAATTGTCTCAGATCAAGACAGATAATTCGCAAATAGCAAACGACAAGGATAACAAGTATAATGGTTACCTTATGTTTGCGTTTTTGATATTCCTATACGGGATTACCATTTTTAGTTTCTGGAAATATAGCAAAGTATTGCTTCCTGAAGCTGCATCTGAACACGGTGGGGAATACGATAGTTTGATGATAACATCATTTGTTATTATTTTTATCGTTCAAACGTTGACACAGGCTTTACTGCATTACTTCTCGTACAAGTATAGAGGTGAAAAAGGTAAAAAGGCCTTGTTTTATGCTGATAATGATCGCTTGGAGTTCATTTGGACCATCATCCCAGTAGTGGTTTTGGCCGGATTGATTCTTTGGGGACTTTATACATGGACCAACATCATGGATATCAATGATGAGGATGATCCGTTGATCGTTGAATTATATGCGCAACAGTTTAACTGGACAGCGAGATATGGTGGAGAGGACAATGTTCTTGGTGAGGCCAACGTAAGGATGATAGATATAGATAGAGCCAATGTAATGGGATTGGATGAATCCGATCCAAATGCCGGTGATGATATTATTGTTAAGGAATTACATTTGCCTGTAGGTAGAAAGGTGAACTTTAAAATGAGGTCTCAGGATGTACTGCATTCTGCATATATGCCACACTTTAGAGCTCAAATGAACTGTGTTCCAGGTATGATTACACAATTTTCCTATACTCCTACCATTACAACAGAAGAAATGCGTCTAAATCCAGACGTAGTGGATAAGGTGAAAAGAGTAAATGGTATCAGGGCTGAAAGAGCGGCCCAAGGTTTGCCCAACTCTGATCCTTGGGAATTTGATTATATATTGCTATGTAATAAGATTTGTGGAAAATCACATTACAACATGCAAATGAAGATTATTGTAGAATCTGAAGAGGATTACAACAAATGGATGGCTGAACAGCAGACATTTGCGGCTACAATTGCTTCAATCCAGGAATAAGGCTATAAAAAGAAAATTAATATAAAATAAGAATAGGATTATGTCTGCAACAGCACACGCACAAGCACATGTAGAGGATCACGCAGATGATCATGGGCATCATCATAAAGAAACCTTTATTACTAAATATATATTTAGTCAAGATCATAAGATGATTGCAAAGCAGTATTTGATTACTGGTTTGATTATGGGATTTATCGGTATCGCAATGTCCTTATTGTTTAGGATGCAATTGGCTTGGCCCGGTGAATCTTTCCCAATCTTTGAAGCATTATTGGGTAAATGGGCACCTGGAGGAGTAATGGATGCTGATGTCTATTTGGCGTTGGTGACCATCCACGGAACCATCATGGTATTTTTCGTTTTAACGGCGGGCCTAAGTGGTACGTTTAGTAACTTATTGATTCCCTTGCAGATTGGTGCGAGAGATATGGCCTCTGGTCTTTTGAATATGATTTCGTATTGGTTGTTCTTCTTGTCTTCGGTGATAATGATCGGCTCCCTATTTTTGGAATCAGGACCGGCAGCTGCGGGGTGGACGGTTTATCCTCCCTTATCCGCTTTGCCAATGGCACAGCCAGGATCTGGAATGGGAATGACCATGTGGTTAACTTCCATGGCGATTTTTATTGCTTCCTCTTTACTTGGATCTCTAAACTATATCGTTACGGTGATAAACTTGCGTACCAAAGGGATGTCCATGACAAGATTACCATTGACAATCTGGGCGTTCTTCGTAACGGCAGTTATCGGGGTGATATCTTTCCCGGTATTATTTTCAGCAGCCTTGTTGCTGATCATGGATAGAAGTTTTGGAACATCATTTTTCCTTTCGGATATATTTATCCAAGGAGAAGTGTTGCACTACCAAGGTGGTTCCCCTGTATTATACGAACATTTGTTCTGGTTCTTGGGTCACCCTGAAGTGTATATTGTTCTGTTGCCTGCCTTGGGGATCACTTCCGAAGTGATGTCTACCAATGCACGTAAGCCTATCTTTGGATATAGGGCAATGGTTGCTTCTATTTTGGCCATTGCGTTCTTATCAACTATTGTATGGGGTCATCATATGTTTATTTCAGGAATGAACCCGTTCCTTGGATCGGTATTTACATTTACAACCCTATTGATTGCGATACCATCAGCGGTAAAGGCTTTCAACTATATAACCACCTTGTGGAAGGGTAACCTTCAACTAAACCCCGCCATGCTATTTTCAATTGGCTTGGTTTCCACGTTTATCAGTGGAGGTTTAACAGGAATTATTCTTGGTGATAGTACGTTGGATATTAACGTTCACGACACGTATTTTGTAGTAGCTCACTTCCACTTGGTAATGGGTATCTCTGCACTTTATGGTCTGTTCGCTGGTGTATATCACTGGTTCCCAAAGATGTTTGGAAAAATGATGAACAAAAACCTAGGATATGTTCATTTCTGGATCACTGCAATTTGTGCCTATGGGGTATTCTTCCCAATGCACTTTGTGGGGATGGCCGGTGTTCCAAGACGTTACTATCAAAATACGGCATTCCCAATGTTTGACGATCTTACCGATGTTCAAATATTGATCACTACGTTCGCACTTATCGCAGGTGCGGCTCAGATCGTTTTCTTGTACAACTTTATACACAGTATATTCTACGGTAAGAAAGCTGTACAGAACCCATGGCAATCTAACACCATGGAATGGACTACTCCTGTAGAGCACTTACACGGTAACTGGCCAGGAAAAATCCCGGAAGTACACCGTTGGGCTTATGATTACAGTAAGACCTATGAAAATGGGGAATACATAATACCTGGACAGGATTTCGTTCCACAAACGACCCCGTTGCAGGAGAATGAAGAAGAAATGAACCACTAAGGTTTTAAGATAAAGTAAAAACCCCCAACTAAAATTAGTTGGGGGTTTTTTTATATCCATAGCTAATGAATAGGTATTATACTATTTTATAATATCTTTAATACTGGTAATAAAAAGCCCAGCTGGGTAAAAATTAAAATGATGAAGAAATTAACTGTATTTCTGTTGCTCTTGATTCACGTAGGTGTTGTGGCACAGAGAAAACCGAAAATAAAGGGCAATAGGAGCGTTGCCGAGGTAAAGGAGGAATTATCGGCATTTAATGCCATAGAGCTAAAGGACGATTTGGAAATTGAATTGGTGAGAGCCCCAATGGAAGGCTACAAAGTTGTGGCAGACGATAATCTCATGGATGTTCTGAAGTTTAAAGTGGAGGATAGTACCCTTTACATTTCTTCTTTTTACAAGATACAATCCAGAAAGAAATTGGAGATTACCGTGTATTACACAGATTTGGTGCGGCTTGTTCAACAAGATGGGAAAATGGTGTCCAAAGAATCTATTGCAACTGATATTTTGGATATTCAAGTATTGAAATCTGCAAGGATGGAAGTCAATGCAAGCGCTGCATTGGTGCGTGTACAAATGGAGGAGAAAAGTTCAGGGGACTTCAATTTCGCAGCGGACTCCCTACATGTGAATATGAAGGATAGGGCAGATGCCAGAATTTATTCAGTGGGCCAATCTAGTTTTATAGAATTGTCTTCTAATGCTTCGGCTAGTATGGAAGGCTCGGTAGATATGGTACAAATAGAAGCCATTGATAATACCGACCTCAAAGCAGAGCGATATGAAGCAAAAACCGTTAAGGCTAAATTGGAAAACGCAACGAGTGCCTATTTAAGGGCTTTGGATGAGTTGGAACTGACTACCAGCGGTTCTTCCAAGACCTATATCTATAGCAATCCCAAGATAACTATTTTGGAGTTTTTGGATACTTCTGAGTTAATCAAAAGAAAGGACTAGAGCTTTAAATTAACGATCCATGCCCTAAAGAAGTAGTGGCATTTTCCATTATCTTTGTAGGTATATGAATGAGAACCTAGATCCAACGGCTGATAATCTTTCCAACGAAGAATTTGATATTGAAAGGGCCTTGCGCCCCATTTCCTTTGACGATTTTACGGGTCAGGAACAAGTTCTTGAAAACTTAAAGATTTTTGTTCAGGCCGCCAATTTAAGAGGGGAGGCGCTGGACCATACCTTGTTTCATGGTCCTCCTGGTTTAGGGAAGACCACCTTAGCCCACATTTTGGCCAATGAGCTTGGGGTAGGTATAAAAATGACTTCAGGCCCCGTGCTGGACAAGCCAGGGGATTTAGCAGGCTTGTTGACCAATTTGGATGAAAGAGATGTTCTCTTTATAGATGAGATACACAGGTTAAGTCCGATCGTGGAGGAATATTTGTATTCCGCCATGGAAGATTATAAGATAGATATTATGATAGAATCTGGGCCAAATGCCCGATCTGTACAAATCAATCTGAATCCTTTTACCCTTATAGGAGCTACCACCCGTTCAGGTTTACTGACAGCGCCCATGCGCGCCCGTTTTGGAATTCAGAGTAGATTACAATATTATTCCACGGAACTGCTTTCTACTATCGTGGAACGCAGTGCAGAAATATTAAAGACCCCAATCACCCAAGAAGCCGCTATTGAAATAGCTGGAAGGAGCAGGGGGACCCCTAGAATTTGCAACGCCCTATTAAGGAGGGTGAGGGATTTTGCCCAAATTAAGGGTAATGGAAAGATAGACATGGAAATTTCGCGCTTTGGGCTAAAGGCATTACATGTGGATGCCCATGGTTTGGATGAAATGGACAACAAAATATTGACGACCATTATAGATAAATTTAAAGGAGGTCCCGTAGGGATCACCACCCTGGCAACAGCAGTTTCGGAAAGTGCAGAAACCATAGAAGAGGTATATGAGCCTTTCTTGATTCAACAGGGTTTTATCATGCGTACCCCTAGAGGTAGGGAAGTTACAGAATTGGCCTATAAACATTTGGGAAGAATCAAAGGGAATGTCCAAGGCGGACTTTTTTAATCGCAATACTGAGTAGTCCATCATAATAATTAGGCATAAAGTCCCATAATCAAAAGAACAGTTTGAAGTTAGTGTCCAGGTTTCAAGTTTTAAAGAATGCAAGGAGAATCCTAAAAAATCCCTTGCCCTTTCACCACGAAAATTTTGAGGCCCATGGGGATTCCTTCAAAGTGCAATTAACAACCAAGGAAACGGTTCTTTTTACTAGAAATCCAGGGCTCATAAGGCACGTTCTGCAAAAGCAGCATAAGAAATTCGAAAAATCACCCCTTCAAACGGTGGATCTTGCCAAATATATTGGTCATGGTATCCTAACATCCAATGGAGAACATTGGCGGGTTCATAGGCGAATGGTGCAGCCGGCCTTTCACAAAAAGAAGCTGCATAATTTAATGGGGGTCATTAGGGAGGCCATACGTTTTGAACTCCAGCGGATAAAACCCAATACAGAAGAGGATGTATTTCCACTCATGGGGGACCTGGCATTTCAAGTGGTAGCAAAATCCCTTTTTAGCAGTACGGACATCAGGGACAAAATGTCCCAGTTGCAACATATTACGGAAGAGAATCAACGCATGCTGATCAAAGAGATGAGACAGCCCTATTTGCGATGGTGGTATAAGTTAAACGGCAAAATAGACCGGCACCTGGCCATGGCGAAGGAAGGTCAAAAGTTGCTTTTGGAAATCATAGAGGAAAGAAGGACTGCCGGTCTGGAAAAAGATGATCTCCTGGATATGCTCCTCAAGGCACGTTATGAAGATGGTTCGCCCATGTCTGACGAACAATTGATTGATGAGGTATTGATACTTTTTACTGCGGGCCATGAGACAACAGCAAATGCCCTCAGCTTTACTTTGTTTCTACTGGCAAGTCACCCAGAAATCCAGGAACAGGTTTATCAGGAAGTATCTAAGGTAGATTTTGAGGATCCCGAGATAGATCTCATGAAAGGTGCCATGCAGCTGCAATTGGTAAAACAGTGCTTGGAAGAGGCCCTGCGTTTGTACCCGCCGGCCTATGTGATAGATCGGATTGCCATAGAAGATGATTCTTTTGAGGGCATATCCCTGCCAAAGGGTACCTTGGTTTTAATGTCGGTTTACGAACTACACAGATATTCCGATTTTTGGGAAAAACCTTCCGAATTTATTCCCGGTCGATTCAATACTACGGATAAGAAGGATTATAGTGATTACTACTATCCTTTTGGGGCAGGGCCCAGGATGTGCGTTGGCAATAATTTTGCTATGTACGAAATGATCCTGGCAGTAGCGGAAATTATTAAAAAATACAAAATCAAAACCTCTTTGGAAAAAGTGGAAATCAATCCATTGATATCATTGAAGCCAAAGTGTGTACCTTTATTGTTTGAAGAACGATAATTGATTTGGGCACCATTCAGAAACATACCGAACTTATAAAGGCCGAAGCCAAAAGGCTTGGTTTCTTGTCATGCGGCATATCAAAAGCCGAATTTTTGGAAGAGGAGGCGCCCAGATTGGAACAATGGCTCAATAAGAATATGCATGGCGAAATGGGGTATATGGAAAACCATTTCGATAAACGTTTAGACCCGAGATTACTGGTCGATGGGGCCAAATCCGTCATTTCACTGCTGCTGAATTATTATCCACAGAAAGAACAAAACGACGATAGTTATAAGCTCTCAAAATACGCCTATGGACAAGATTACCATCATGTCATAAAAACCAAACTGAAGTCGCTCCAGGAATTTATCACCCAGGAAATAGGGGAAGTGAACGGGAGGGCCTTTGTAGATTCCGCACCCGTCTTGGATAAGGCATGGGCCGCTAAGAGCGGATTGGGGTGGATTGGAAAACACAGCAATTTATTGACCCAACAAGTGGGGTCCTTTTATTTTATAGCTGAGCTGATTGTCGACTTGGATCTGGAATATGACTCAAAAGTTACGGACCACTGCGGCACTTGTACCGCTTGCTTGGATGCGTGTCCCACACAAGCCATTGTGGAGCCATATGTGGTGGATGGCAGTAAATGCATTTCCTATCTTACCATAGAATTAAAGAATCAGATACCGTCCGATTTTAAGGGGAAAATGGACGATTGGATGTTTGGCTGTGATGTTTGCCAAGATGTATGCCCCTGGAACAGGTTCTCTAAATCCCACAACGAACCCCTTTTTAATCCACATCCAGATCTATTGTCGATGACAAAAAAGGACTGGGAAGAAATTACCGAGGACGTCTTCAAAAAAGTATTTCAAAAATCAGCAGTGAAACGAACCAAATTTTCTGGTTTGACAAGGAATATTGATTTTCTGAAATAAAACAGCAGTTCACTACATCGTTTTCGTAAGGTAAATTTTGATTTTCTTTTTAAGTTTTTTTTAAGAAGGAACTAATTATACTATATTCGGGGACTGTGGGTTTTGTGAATTCCTCAAGAATTGTCCAAGAAAATTAACAAATCATAATAACCGTATAGTTGTCCGTCTACGAACGAAGAGGCTGAAAACGTAACATATTTTAGTGCACATGGATAAGATTTTGACAATGATAAAAAAGCCGAAATTGAGTTTTTGGCAGATCTTTAATATGAATGTTGGTTTTTTGGGTATCCAGTACAGCTTTGGATTGCAACAAACCGCAATTAACCCCATATTTCTATTTCTGGGCGCATCGGAAGAAATGCTTCCTATTTTGAATATTGCAGGACCGGTAACTGGATTAATCATTCAGCCTATTATTGGTGCCATGTCCGATAAGACATGGTCTCCAAAATGGGGTCGGCGTAAGCCCTACTTTTTGATCGGTGCCATTATTGGCAGTTTGTGCTTGTTCGCATTTCCATCTAGTCCGGCCTTATGGTTCGCAGTAGGGCTATTATGGATATTGGACGTGGGTAACAATATGGCCATGGAACCATACCGTGCTTTTGTCGGTGATAAATTACCGGAAAAGCAATTGAGTCTTGGCTATCAAATGCAAAGTCTTTTTGTGGGTGCCGGAATTCTTTTGGCCATGGGATCAATTGTACTGTTCCAGTATATCTTCGGGGCCGATACCGTTGAAACTGCAGGAAAGATTCCTAAATGGATTTATTATTCGTTTTATATAGGAGGCATGCTCTCCATTACGACTATATTATGGTCTGTATTTAAAACTCCTGAAATTCCACCGACTGCGGAAGAATTGGCTGAAATCAATGAAACCAGGGAAAAGCCAATAGGCCAACGCATAGCAAAACCTTTTGCGGAAATTGTAAGCGCTATAAGGGAGATGCCGCTGTTCATGTGGAAGCTAGGTGCAGTCTATCTTTTTCAATGGTACGCGTTATTCGTATACTGGCAGTACATAACTCCTCTCTTCATGCTCACCATGGATTATGGGATCTCTGAAGCTGCCTCGCAATCGGCCCAAATGAGTTTGACTTATAACATTGTCACCATGATCGTCGCCTTGGCATTGGTCCCTTTGACTTTGAAATTTGGGGGTAAAAAAGTGTACTCCTTAAGTTTAGTGGGTGTGGCCTTGGCACTATTCTCCATTCCTTTCATTGGTGATCCAAAATTGGTGCTTGTTCCAATGGTATTGTTTGGTATTGGATGGGCCGCTATGATGGGCATACCATATACCATGGTCTCCAAAGTGGTTCCACAAGAAAGACGTGGGGTTTATATGGGTATTTTGAACATGATGATTGTTATTCCCATGGGAATTGAAACGTTGACATTTGGTCCCATCTATAAATATCTCTTGGGCGGAAATGCTGTTAACGCTATCCTTTTTGCTGGGGTGTTTTTTATAATTGCCGCAGTGCTGGCGCTGAGATTAAACGTTTCACGAGCCAAAGAATCCGTTGAGGCATAATATTCAATTAGAAAATACTTTTGTGCTTCAGCCTGGGAAGCTCATTTTGTTTGGATAAAACTAAGATCTTTTTACGCTTTTATAAAGATTACCTTTAAATTTGATTTTTTAATTCACATTTATATGAGCAAAGAAAAAAGGAGAAGGGAAGCTTTGGTCTATCACGCCAAGCCACAACCTGGAAAGATAAAGATTGTTCCTACGAAACCTTATGCGACACAGCGGGATTTAGGTCTTGCATATTCCCCTGGTGTGGCGGAACCTTGCTTGGAAATTGCAAAGGATAAGGATAACGTTTATAAATATACAGCCAAAGGAAATATAGTTGCGGTCATTTCAAATGGAACCGCGGTTTTGGGATTGGGTGATATAGGGCCAGAGGCCTCCAAGCCAGTAATGGAAGGTAAATGTCTTCTTTTCAAGATTTTCGCGGATATCGATGGTATAGATATTGAGATTGATACCAAGGACGTGGACAAATTTGTAGAGACTGTTAAGATGATAGCCCCAACTTTTGGCGGAATCAATCTTGAGGATATCAAGGCTCCCGAAGCCTTTGAAATTGAAAGAAGGCTAAAGGAAGAACTGGATATTCCTGTAATGCACGATGATCAGCACGGAACAGCAATAATTTCTGCTGCCGCTTTACTAAACGCTCTTGAGATTACCAAAAAGAAAATAGAGGACGTACGTATCGTCATCAGTGGTGCCGGTGCTGCGGCCGTTTCCTGTACCAAATTGTACAAGGCCTTCGGAGCCAGTGGTAAGAATATTGTAATGCTCGATAGCAAAGGGGTAATCCGAAGTGATAGGGATAACCTCACAGGGGAGAAACTTGAATTTGCGACCGACAGAAAGATTGACACCTTGGAGGAAGCGATGGTAGATGCCGATGTTTTTGTAGGTCTTTCCATTGCCAATATCGTAAGTCCAGAGATGTTGTTGTCCATGGCCAATAACCCTATCGTTTTTGCAATGGCCAATCCAGATCCTGAGATTGCCTATGAAATAGCATACAAGACGAGGGAAGATATCATCATGGCCACAGGAAGGTCAGATCATCCTAACCAAGTGAACAATGTGCTTGGATTCCCATTTATTTTTAGAGGGGCGTTAGATGTTAGGGCCACCAAGATCAATGAGGAAATGAAAATGGCGGCAGTTAAGGCATTGGCCGAACTTACCAAAGAGCCTGTTCCAGAACAGGTGAATATTGCTTATGGTGAAACTAGGCTGACCTTCGGGAAGGATTATATTATCCCTAAGCCATTTGACCCAAGACTTATATCAGAAATCCCACCAGCAGTAGCAAGGGCAGCCATGGAGAGTGGTGTGGCCAAAATGCCAATTGAAGATTGGGATAAATATAGGGAAGAACTCTTGCAACGATCCGGAAATGATAATAAGGTGGTTCGTTTGCTACATAATAGGGCAAAATCCAATCCGAAGAAGATCGTATTTGCCGAGGCAGATCATTTGGATGTATTAAAAGCAGCGCAGATCAGCTATGACGAGGGGATCGCCATACCTATCTTATTGGGTAGAAAAGAGGTTATCCTGGAGCTTAAAAAAGAGCTGGAATTTGATGCAGACGTGCCTATTATAGATCCCAATAGCGATGAATCCAGTGCTACCAAAGATAAATATGCACTAAAATATTGCGAATCAAGGAATAGAAGTGGCGTAAGCCTATACGGAGCTCGCATAAAAATGCGGGAGCGTAATTACTTTGGCGCGATGATGGTGAGGGAAGGGGATGCGGATGGTATGATCTCTGGATACTCAAGGGCCTATCCAACCGTGGTAAAGCCCATTTTTGAAGTTATTGGTAAGGCATCGGACGTGAAGAAAGTTGCTACCGTGAACATTATGATCACAGATCGTGGACCTTTGTTTTTAGCCGATACCGCCATTAATATAGATCCTAATGGGGAAGAATTGGCAGAGATAGCCAAGATGACCGCCAACGTTGCAAAAACATTCGGATTTCAGCCTGTGATGGCCATGTTGTCCTATGCCAACTTTGGTTCTTCCAACCATACCCATGCAGCAAAGGTAAAGCAAGCGGTCAAGATTTTGCATGAATCAAATCCTGATTTGGTGGTAGATGGAGAAGTACAGATCGATTTTGCCCTGAACAAGGAATTGCACCAAAGCAAGTTTCCATTTTCCAAACTGGCAGGGAAGAACGTCAATACCCTGGTATTTCCTAACTTGGAATCGGCGAACATTACTTATAAACTCCTGAAGGAATTGAATAAGGCAGATTCTATAGGCCCAATAATGGTAGGGTTGAGTAAATCTGTCCATATCATGCAATTGGGGGCCAGCGTTGATGAAATTGTCAACATGTCCGCCGTAGCCGTTGTGGATGCGCAAGAAAGAGAAAGAAGAAAAAAAGCAAAATCTGAGGCTAAATAAGCAACATTTATGGTGACCCATTTAAAGGGGAAATTAGTTGAGAAAAATCCTACCCATGTAGTCATTGAGTGCTCAGGGGTAGGATATTTTGTTAATATTTCCTTACATACATTTTCCAAAATTGGCGATTCGGAAAGCATCATGCTTTTCACCCATTTACAGGTGAAGGAAGATTCGCATACCTTATTTGGATTTGCCGAAAAATCTGAACGTGAAATATTTAGACTTTTATTGTCTGTTTCGGGGATAGGATCCAGTACGGCACGGACCATGTTATCCTCCTTGTCACCCGGTCAAGTTAGGGACGCAATTGCTCTTGGTGATGTCCCCACAATACAGGGAATAAAAGGGATCGGGGCAAAAACTGCCCAAAGGGTAATCTTGGATTTGAAGGATAAAATTCTCAAAATTTATGATATAGATGAAGTTTCGGCTACTTCAAACAATACAAACAAAGATGAAGCGTTATCAGCATTAGAGGTTCTTGGATTTGTCCGTAAACAAGCAGAAAAAGTGGTGGATAAAGTTTTGGGTCAAGATCCCTCACTAAGCGTCGAGAATATAATAAAACTGGCGCTTAAAAATTTGTAAAAAGTTTGAAAACAGGGGCAAAATCATTTCTTTCATCTTTTCTATTTAAGCTTTCACTAATCGGTGTCATTTTTATGACGACCCTACAAACTACTTCAGCCCAAGAAACGGAAGAGCAAGAAGTAGATTCCACAAAAACAGGAGTGGCCCTCGGGAGACTTTTGATGAAGGACCCCAATAGCATAGTAGCAAAGTATACCTATGATCCCAAATTGGATCGTTATATCTACACGGAAAGTGTCGGGAAATACGATATCAGCTACCCGATCATTCTAACTCCGGAGCAGTACCAGGACCTGGTGAAAAAGGAGGATATGAAATCGTATTTTAAAGAAAAGAGGGATGCCTATTCCGGAAAGAAAGCTGGAAGTGAGGAGGCTCGCAAAAACTTACTCCCCAACTTTTACGTCAACAATAATTTTTTTGAATCAATTTTTGGGGGCAATACTATTGAGGTGATCCCACAGGGATCTGTCGCCATGGACTTGGGTGTTATTTGGCAAAAGAATGACAATCCTGCACTTTCCCCCCGAAATCGTACCAACCTGTCCTTTGATTTTGATCAACGCATAAGTTTGAGCATGTTGGGTAAAATTGGAGAGCGACTGCAGGTTACCGCCAATTATGATACCGAGGCCACATTTGATTTTCAAAATCTGGTAAAGCTGGATTATACGCCCACAGAGGATGATATTATCCAATCCATTGAAGTTGGAAACGTAAATATGCCATTGAATAGCTCCTTGATAACGGGGGCTCAAAGTTTATTTGGGGTAAAAACGAAGTTGCAATTCGGAAAGACCAGTGTAACTGCTGTTTTTTCGGAACAGCGCTCACAAAGTAATACCGTAGTAGCTCAAGGTGGGGGAACATTGAACGATTATTCCCTATCCTCGCTCGACTATGATGAGGACAAGCATTTTTTTATATCCCAGTATTTCAGGGACAACTACGATAGGGCCTTAGAAAATTACCCATTTATCAGAAGCCAGGTACAGATTACCAGGCTCGAAGTATGGGTGACCAACAGAAGTCAGCAGACTTTAAATGTAAGAAATGTTGTGGCCTTACAGGATCTTGGGGAGGCGGTGCCTTCCAAAACTAGAATCGGTAGGCTCAACGGTAACCCGCCAGGTTTTTTTAATTCCTCTTCCGCTGGAGATTTACCGAGGAACAATGCGAATGATTACGATCCGGCCTTAATAGGCAATGGGGGTGCGTTAACTTCTCAGGTGAGGGATATAGCCACTGTAGATAATGGATTTAATATACCGGGATATGATGTCAACCAAGGGTTTGATTATGCCATCTTGGAGAATGCCCGGAAATTGGAAAATGGAAGGGACTACCAGTTCAGTACACAATTGGGATATGTTTCTTTGAATCAACGTTTGAGCAATGATGAGGTTTTGGCCGTTGCCTATCAATATACCTTCAATGGGGAGGTGTATCAAGTAGGTGAATTTGCCAATGGGGGTATAGATGCCACCACTGTTTCTTCAGGGGCACAAAGTCCGGCAATAAACAATAACACCTTAGTGCTGAAGCTCTTAAAGAGTAATATTACCAATGTCATAGATCCTATATGGGACTTAATGATGAAAAACATCTATTCCACAGGTGCTTTTCAATTGAGTCAGGACGATTTCAAATTGAACATTTTATATTCAGATCCTACCCCAAGAAATTACATTACCCCAGTAGATAATTCACCTGGGGCTGGTTGGCCCAATACACCTAAGCCATTGGAAGAACGCATTCTTTTGGATGTTTTTAACCTGGACCGATTGAACGCATACAACGATGTCCAAAGCGGAGGGGATGGTTTTTTTGATTTTGTACCCGGGATTACCGTGGATACCCAATCGGGAAGAATTATTTTCACCAAGGTAGAACCCTTTGGCGAATATTTGTTTGAAACGTTGGGAGGCGGTACCTATGACGTAAATGATGGTCAGGGATACAATGTGAACCAACAGAAATATGTCTTTAGGAACATGTATGCCATCACTAAGGCGGCAGCACTCCAGGACGCAGATAAGAACAAGTTTATTCTTAAAGGTCAGTATAAATCGGAGGGCAGTAATGGTATTCCTATCGGAGCCTTTAACGTACCCCAGGGGTCGGTTAGAGTAACTGCGGGAGGTCGCCAATTGCAGGAAGGGATAGATTACACCGTAAACTACCAAGCGGGAACAGTGCAGATCTTAGATCCAAGCTTGGAGGCTTCCAATACCCCTATTAATATTTCCGTGGAGAACAACGCGGTATTCGGCCAACAGAGCAGAAGGTTTACAGGAGTAAATGTGGAGCACCAATTCAATAAGAACTTTCTATTGGGTGCCACGTTGTTGAACCTTAATGAACGTCCCTTGACCCAAAAATCGAACTATGGGGTGGAGCCGGTAAACAATAGTATTTTTGGCGTTAACGGAAATTTTTCTACCGAAGTGCCATTCCTTACAAGATTGGCCAATAAATTACCCAATATAGATACCGATGTGCCTTCTAACGTATCGGTAAGAGGGGAGATAGCTTGGCTACAGCCCGGATCGCCTAAAAATGCAGATTTTGAAGGAGAAACAACAACGTACGTAGATGATTTTGAGGGGGCACAATCCCTTATAGATATTCGTTCTTCCCTAGGTTGGTCTCTGGCCAGTACCCCGGTGGAATTTGCAGATGGAAAGAGCGGATTGGAAACAGGATACCAAAGGGCAAAAATGGCATGGTATACAATCGATCCCATTTTTTACACCAATCAAAGACCTTCAGGAATTACAGATTCCGATGTATCTACCAATCCGACAAGGAGGGTATTTATTGATGAGGTTTTTCCGCAAGTAGATATTGCCCAAGGACAAACAACGATTCAGAGCACATTGGATGTTTCTTATTACCCAAATGCAAAAGGGCCATACAACGACAATCCAAATTTTGCTGGAGAACAGCCAAATTCTAAATGGGGAGGAATCATGCGTTCCTTGAGCAGTACCAATTTTGAGCAGTCCAATGTGGAGTTCGTCCAGTTTTGGGTGTTGGATCCATATGTGGACGGGAGCACCACCTCCAGTGGGGAATTGGTCTTCAACTTTGGAAACATTTCTGAGGATATACTAAAAGACGGGAGAAAACAATATGAGAATGGTTTGCCGGGCGTAAATAGCAACGATTTGGTAACCCCTACTGTTTGGGGAGAAGTACCTGCAACCCAATCTTTGGTATATGCTTTTGATACCAATGAAACCAATAGGGGATTACAGGATTTAGGTTTTGATGGTCTGGATGATGCTGCAGAAGGATCAATCTATACCAACAACCCCGCAAATGACCCTGCCCTGGATAACTACCAATATTACCTGAATAGGGATGGGGACATTTTAAATAGATATTTGGATTTTAACAATCCGCAAGGAAACTCTCCCGTGCAGGTCACCAATACCAACAGGGGTTCCACCACCTTGCCCGATGTGGAGGATATAGATAGGGACCTTACCATGAATACGGTCAATAGTTATTATGAATATCGTATCGCCATTAAGCCAAATACCACTATTAACGACAAATACGTAACCGATATAAAAGAAGGGGTCACCCCTCAATTGCCCAATGGTACAACATTGAACCGTCGTTGGATACAATACAAAATTCCACTTAGTGATTTTACTGATGCTGTTGGAGGTATTAGTGATTTTAGGTCCATTAGCTTTATGCGTATGTACCTCACTAATTTCTCCGATAATGTGGTCCTTCGTTTCGCGACCTTGGATCTGGTTCGTGGGGATTGGCGTACCTACACAAATTCCTTGCAGCCAGAGGTAGATAACAACCCTGCTGATGACGGTACCTTTGTGGATGTGAATACGGTGAATATTGAAGAAAACAATGGAAGAACGCCTATACCATATGTTCTTCCTCCTGGAGTCATCAGGGAGCAATTGAACAATAACAATACTATAATTCGCCAAAACGAACAATCCCTTTCCTTTGTGGTAGAGAATTTGGAATCTGAAGATTCAAGGGGAGTATTCAAAAATGTGAATATAGATATAAGACAGTATGAGCGTTTAAAGATGTTCATGCATGCCGAGAAAATTGTGGATAGTGATTATACCAATGACGAAACCCCTTTGGTGGGATTCCTTAGAATGGGGACAGATTTTAGTCAAAACTTTTATCAAATAGAACTTCCGTTGCAATTTACCCCTTTCGGGTCTTCCTTGGATACTGACATTTGGCCAGAGGTGAATGAGATCGACATCGCTTTGAGTGACCTCTCCAGGGTGAAGTCTTTGGGTATATCCAACCAATCCTTGAGTACGGTCAATTACTATGAAATTGTGGATGGGGAAGTGGTAGCGGTCGATGAATTTGCACCGAGAACAGCAGGAAGGGCTCGTATTGGAATACGGGGTAACCCATCCTTGGGGAGTTTAAGGAGTGTTATGGTGGGGGTTAAAAACATTGATAATTTGCCTGCTAGAGGTGAGGTCTGGTTCAATGAATTGCGACTTGCCGGTCTGGATAATAATGGGGGATGGGCCGCCGTGGCTGCCGTGGATGCCAATATTGCAGATTTTGCTAACTTCTCGGCTACGGGAAGCAGGAGCACCTCAGGCTTTGGGGGCATAGATCAAATGCCGAACGAGAGATCAAGGGAGGACGCTATTTCCTATGACGTGGTGACCAATGTGAACGTAGGGCAATTGCTGCCAAAAAAATGGGGAATTCAACTGCCGTTCAATTATGGAATATCGGAACAACTAATAACTCCAGAATTTGATCCGGTATATGATGATTTGAAATTGGAGGACAGAGTCGCTACTGCCGGCACCCAGGCCGAAGCCGACGCTATTAAGGAGCAGGCAGAAGATTATACAAAAAGAACGAGTATCAACCTTATTGGGGTTCGGAAAAATAGAGGAGAGGAAGCCGATGCAAATTTTTATGATGTTGAAAACTTCACCTTTAATTACTCCTATAATGAAACAGACCATAGGGATTTTGAAATTGCGGAGTTAAGAGATCAGAACGTGGTAACGGGAATGGTCTACAGCCATAACTTTAAGCCGGCCTCTGTGGCTCCTTTCGCAAAGCAGGATTCTTTGTTCAACGGGAGGTATTTAAAGTGGTTGAAAGATCTAAACTTTAACTTATTGCCAACGAGTATTGCCATCAATTCCAATATCAACAGATCTTTTAACCAACAACGTTTTAGGGATGTATTGGAACCAGGTGTAGAATCTTTGGATCTTCCGGTATTGCAGCAGCGTAACTATCTTTTTAACTGGCAATATGCGCTTAACTATAGTCTGAGCAAATCGCTGCGATTGAACTTAACGGCTTCCAACAATAACATTGTCCGTAATTATTTTGAAGAGGCAGGTAATGAGGATTCGGGAATAGATCCGGCCCTAGGTTTGTGGGATGGTTTTTGGGATGTTGGGGAGCCCAACAGGCATGCACAGCAGATGCAATTGAACTATGAGGTACCTTTTAACAAGATTCCAGCGTTGGATTTTATCAATGCCCAATACAGTTATACCAGTAATTTTGATTGGCAAAGGGGCGGAGATGCACTTAATGAAATAGCACGATTGGAACCGGGGCAGGAAAACGTGTCCATCAATACCATCCAAAACGCCAATACGCATACGATTACCGCCTCTTTGGGGATGCAAAAATTATACGATTATTTGGGGCTGAAGAAAAGAAGTACCAAAGATGTGGTAAGTGTCAATTCCACAAGGAGGGATAAAGCTGGCAACCTTTCCAAAAAAGCCGAGGCAGAACAAAAAGCACAAAAGAAAACCAGTGGCCTATTCAATACTGCCGTGGATATCCTAACCATGGTAAAAAGGGTCAATTTTAATTACAGTGAGAATAATGGGAAGGTACTTCCTGGATATACCAGGTCCATTGGGTTTATAGGTACAGCCAAGCCAACTATTGGTTTTGTTTTTGGGAGTCAGGCCGATGTGCGTTTTGAGGCTGCCAGGAATGGATGGCTGACCACTTTTACAGAGTTCAACCAACAATTTATAGAACGTACCAACAAGCAGTTGAACATCACCGCAACGGCACAGCCCATAAAAGATCTTACCATAGATTTGGTGGCTGATAGACAATATTCAGAAAGCTATCAGGAAAATTTCAAGGTCAACGAGTTGGGAGACGGTACTTTTGAGTATGAAAATTTACTGGGGAACAACTTTGGGAACTTTAGTATCTCTACAGTCATGATAGGTACGTCTTTTGGAAAAAGTGATGAATTTACCTCTGAAAGCTTTGAAGAGTTTAAAAATAACAGAATCACTATTGCCAATAGATTGGTGTCCGATAGGGGACAGGGAACAGGTCAAGTGGATGCCGATGGTTATCCGGAACGATATGGGAAGAACCAACAAGAAGTATTGTTGCCGGCTTTTTTTGCGGCCTACACGGGACAAGATGTAAATAGGGTGAACTTGGATGCCTTTAGGGATATTCCAATTCCTAACTGGAATATAAAGTATACCGGCTTAATGCAGAACAAATGGTTTAAGAAGAAGTTTAAGCGCTTCTCCCTGAGTCATGGATATAGGGCTGCTTATAGTATCAATTCTTTTCAGACCAATTTGGAGAAACAAAACTCTCCTATAGATCCTGAGAACGGGGATTTTCTGCCGGACAATATTATCAATAATGTGGTATTGACAGATCAGTTCAATCCTTTAATGAGGGTCGATTTTGAAATGAAAAATTCTATGAGCGTGGTCGCGGAAGTACGAACAGATAGGGCGTTGTCCCTGAGTTTTGATAACGACCTGCTCACGGAAATCAATGGAAAGGAGTATACTGTTGGCTTGGGATACAGATTTAAGGATGTGAAGTTGGTGACCAATATAGGGGGTGAGAAACAGCGGTTCAAAGGTGATCTCAATTTAAAGGCAGACGCCACCTTAAGGGATAACGTAACCATTATAAGAAATTTGGATATTACCAACAATCAAATTACCTCTGGTCAAAACCTGCTCTCGGTTAAATTCACGGCAGATTATGCGTTGAGCAAAACCTTGAATGCGCTTTTCTTTTATGATTACTCTTTTTCGCAGTTTGCAGTTTCTACAGCATTTCCACAATCAACAATAAACACAGGGTTTACCATAAGATATAATTTTGGTAACTAGGAAGTTTAGAGCCCACTTTTGTGCCCAGGATTGGTCTTAGTTGTGATTTTTTAATAATGGACCACTTTTTTTGAATAGATTACCAAAATCCCATACATTTGCGGGGCTAACATTTAATTAAAAGACATGAGCGTACCATCCGAATTAAAGTATACCAAAGACCACGAGTGGATTAAGATTGAAGGGGATATTGCAACTGTGGGAATCACAGATTTTGCCCAAGGGGAATTGGGAGATATTGTTTACGTAGAGGTAGAGACCTTGGATGAAACTTTGGATAAGGAAGAAATATTTGGAACGGTAGAGGCTGTTAAAACAGTTTCCGATCTTTTTCTGCCTTTGAGTGGAGAGATTATTGAGTTCAATTCAATGTTGGAAGATGAGCCGGAAAAAGTGAACACCGATCCTTACGGAGAGGGATGGATGATAAAAGTAAAAATAAGTGACCTATCGGAGGTTGAAGGTTTACTTAGTGATGCCGATTACAAAGAATTGATCGGTGCTTAAGAAAAGCATCTTTACAATTGCATTTATAAGCTGGATGGTGTTCATAACACTGCTCAGCTTATTTTCGTTTTCAGAAGGCGACTTACCAGAATTTGAACTACCTTTTGTGGATAAGCTGGTTCATTTTATCTTTTATTTTATGGCGGCGCTATTGGGGGCTTTGTTCATTAGGGAAAGAACAAAGGGTAAAAATGATATGATGAAATCAATTCTAACAATTGTTATCGCTGTTGTGCTTTATGGTATAATTATTGAGGTATTACAAAGCGAGTTAACTGTTGATAGAGAGGGAGATGTATTTGATGTAATGGCCAATACCATAGGGGCTTTAGTAGGGGCTCTGGCAATAAAACTCGTATTTTCTGGGAAAAGGCAGTTAAAATGGAAAAATTAATTGTTTTTTTACTAAATTAATAATTAAATTAGCAAACCTTAAAACTAACTATATGGAACCAAAAAAGAATCCAAAAGCAGATTTGACAAAAAACAGCGGCATGTACTTTGTTATAGGCTTAGCTGTTGTAATGTTGATTATATGGCGTGCTTTGGAATGGAAGACTTACGATGAACAAACTACTTATGACGTTTCTATGAACGTAGAAGATATGTTGGATGAAGAAGTTCCAATGACAGAGCAAATAAAAACTCCGCCGCCACCGCCACCACCAGCAGCACCGGAGATTATTACGGTTGTTGAAGATGAGGTTGAGGTTGAGGAGACAGTAATAAAATCTACTGAAACTTCCCAAGAAGAGGAAATCATTGAAGTGGATGATATCGCAGTAGAGGATGTAGAAGAAGATATCGATGTGCCTTTCGCGGTTATTGAAGATGTTCCTGTTTTTCCAGGTTGTGAAAACGAGAAGGATAAAAGAGCATGTTTCAATGATATGATGCAACAACACATCCGTAAAAACTTCCGTTACCCTGAAATTGCCCAAGAAATGGGGGTTCAAGGTAGAGTTAGTGTAATGTTCGTGATCCAAAAAGATGGTAGTATCGGAAACGTTAGAATGCGTGGACCTGACCAAAACCTGGAAAAAGAAGCAGAAAGAATTATCAGTAAATTACCAAGAATGACTCCTGGTAAACAAAGGGGTAGAGCTGTAAGGGTTCCATTTAGTATTCCAATTACCTTTAAGCTACAGTAATATAATAATAAGGACAACCCTAATTAGAAGGGATTGTTTTAGAAGTGATAAAAAACCCTGGCCTTGGCCAGGGTTTTTCTTTTTGGTACACTTCTTGTGTTTTAACATAATTATAACGTTAAATCTATTCTTATGAAAGAAAACAAATCAAAGACTGGTGGTGCCCACGGCAATGGGTACCCCAGAGAAGTCGCCAATGGTGCAAACCCAAAAGGGAAAAAGCACGATGCAAATTTACAAAAAACTGGCTTTCTCAGATTTCAATTGGGATTAATTATTGCTCTTCTTCTTGCCTATTTTGGATTGGAAGCTTCCTTTAGGGCTTTGGACGAAACAGTAGCCACGGTCGATTTAATGGTACCCGAATTGTTGGAATACCATCCAGACTTGGATAGGATCCAGGTGGAGAAGGAGCTAAAAGTCACGGAAGAAACCCAGAAAGTAGTAAATCCTACCGAATTTAAGGAAGTAGATAATGATGCCGTGATTGAGGAAGGGAAAGAGTTTATTCAAGTCCCTTCGAAAGATTCACATAACCCTGAATTAAATCCTGATGATATTTTTGTGGAGAAGAAGCCCGATGAGATCGAGGAAATTCCATTCATTCTTTTGGAGGATGTCCCAATTTTTCCTGGTTGTGAAAAAGTAAAAGATAAAAGGGAATGTTTCAACGAAATGATGCAGCAACATATTCTCAATAATTTAAAATACCCTGAATTTGCGGTAGAAAATAATATTCAAGGAAGGGTCAATGTTGTTTTTAAAATTAATGAGTTTGGGGAAGTGACCAATATTAGGATGAGAGGACCCTCAGCAGTGCTAGAGGATGAAGCAAAAAGATTGATGGGTATACTCCCAAAAATGACACCCGGTAAACAAAGAGGAAGGGCTGTACGGGTTCCTTTTAGTATCCCTATCTATTTTAAATTAAAATAGTAAAAGTGCTTAGTTGTGATATCAACAATACGGAGGTAAATTGATCAATTTACTTCCGTATTTTAGTTCAATAGGTTTGGCTACTTATTTGCCAAGCTCTTATAGAATGTTTCACGGATTATTTCAGGCTTAATGAAGCCGCCGCCGTGAACCGCATCGTATTTTGAGGTAATTCCAATGTTGTTCTTTACCTCATCCAAAGTTTTTCCTTGCTTGATTTCCTCGGTTATTGTTGCTTTTATATCTTCTAACATTAAAACGTAAGTCTCCAATTCTTTTTTATTGGATGGTCTACCGTGGCCAGGGATTATTTTGGTGCTTTCATCAATCAATAACAAAGCTTTTTTATGTGCTTTGATGTAGCCCTCCGCGGATCCTCCGCTTTTGAGATCAATAAATGGATAACGCATGGCAAAATAGGTGTCGCCCATATGTAATACATTATCTTTTAGAAAATAGATCATCGCATCCCCATCGGTATGTGCGTTATGTACATGGAACGCCATAATGGTCTCATCACCGTCAAAAAGGGTAAGATCTTCAGAAAAGGTCATCTCCGGTAACAAGGGGTTGTTCTTAATTTCTGCCTTAGCCTGGTCTTTTAGACGCTTTCGAACATTATCGTGCGCGATGATAGTAGTTGATTCTGAATTAAAATTAGAATTCCCTCCGGTATGATCTCCATGCATATGGGTGTTGAATAAATAGGCGAGAGGTTTGTTGGTTATCCCAGCTATCGTTTGTTTTAACGAGTTGCTCATATAATCGTATTGGTCATCGATCATGTAGGCCTTATTTTCTCCAATAAAGAGTCCAACATTGCCTCCTTTTCCGGTCAGCATATAAATATTGTTGGAAAGGGTGTCAACTGTGACTGTTGCTTCTTTTTCCTGGGCACTAAGAAATGTGGTAAAAAAGGCTAAAAACAGAGGATAGCGTATAATTATTTTCTTCACAATAGATGGTTTTAAAGAAGTAGACGGTATTATGTGTTCAAAATAACATAAATACCTGTATTAGGTTGGAAAAAAATCATTTGGGTCTTATCTTTGCACTCCTTTTAAAAATTCTAGATGAAGACTGCGGTTCAAACAGCAAAAAGCACCTTATGGTCTTTGATATTTGCTGATTTTAAAGAGATTACCAAAGCTAGGCTGGCGGTAAGCGTGGTTTTTTCATCTATCGCCGGATACTTTCTTGGTGCGGTAGAGATTAGTTATCTGTCACTTTTTTTATTGTCTTTTGGTGGGTATTGCATGGTAGGTGCATCAAACGCTTTCAACCAGATTATTGAAAAGGATTTGGACGCTTTGATGAACCGTACCAAGAACAGACCTATTCCATCCGGAAGAATGTCGGTTACAACCGCTATGGTCATTGCAGTGGTTTTAACCATTGTTGGCTTGGTGCCTTTGTATATTTTGAATCCGAAGACAGCTATGTTCGGCGCCATATCCATCTTTTTATATACCAGTGTTTATACACCATTAAAGACCAAGACCCCCCTCTCTGTTTTTGTAGGGGCTTTTCCCGGCGCCATACCTTTTATGTTGGGATGGGTTGCCGCAACCAATGAGTTTGGAATAGAGCCCGGAACGCTATTTATGATACAGTTCTTTTGGCAGTTCCCACATTTTTGGGCCTTGGGATGGATGCTGGATGAGGATTATAAAAAAGGAGGTTTTAAAATGTTGCCCACGGGTAAAAAAGACAAGGGCACCGCGCTTCAGATCATCATGTATACTATTTGGATGATGGTGATTTCTATTATTCCCGTTTTCGGAATAACGGGAAGACTTCAATTGTCCATTGTAGCAGCAATCCTTATTTTTGCAATGGGATTGGGCATGTTGTTTTTCGCGATGCGACTTTATGAAAGAAAGGATAACAAATCTGCCAAAAATCTTATGTTGGCAAGTGTCACTTATATTACATTGATGCAAGTGGTTTATGTAGTGGATAAATTTATTTAACAGTTTATGGATTTAACAACAGGTACTCCTAAGGAGAAGAACGATAGGGCAAAAAAAATGATGCTCTGGTTCGGGATAGTAAGTTTAATTATGGGATTTGCTGGCTGGACCAGTGCCTATATTGTGAGTAGTACCCGGGAAGACTGGCTTACCGATCTGCAATTGCCATCCTCGTTTTTATATAGTACTTTGGTATTGGTACTGAGCAGCATAACCTATATGATGGCGAAATCTGCCGTAAAGGCCGATAATTCCAAGATGTGTACCAGGTGGCTGTTGCTTACCTTGGTATTGGGAGTGAGTTTTATCTTATTGCAGTTCAATGGGTTTTCCCAAATGATTGCTCAAGGATATTATTTTACCGGGCCAACGAGCAGCATTACCATGTCGTACATCTTTTTGATTGCGGTTGTGCATATCCTGCACGTGGTTGCTGGGTTAATTTCCCTTTTAGTGGTATTGTACAGACAGATAAAAGGAAAATACTCCTCCAAGGAATATCTAGGATTGGAATTGGGGGCCACCTTTTGGCACTTTTTGGACCTTTTATGGGTCTATCTAATTTTGTTCTTTTATTTCTATTAAAACTAAATAAAGATAAATCTTGGGGAATAGTGTCTTAAATGGGGCCTACTTCCCAAAATACTTGAAATTTTTCCCATATTTTAAAAGGCAAAAATTTTGTGTAGACGAAAAAAATGTAAATTTGTGAAAATTTTATTAATACGATAATTCAAATATGGATACTACGGTAACAACGGGTACAGAAGAAAACGTTTGGGGAGGCGGTAACCAACCTTTAGGAGCAAGTTATGGTAAAATGATGATGTGGTTCTTCATTGTATCTGATGCTTTGACCTTTTCCGGCTTTTTGGCGGCTTACGGATTTTCCAGATTCAAGTTTATAGAAACATGGCCTATTGCCGATGAGGTATTTACCCACGTTCCTTTCTTTCACGGGAATTTCCCAATGTACTATGTGGCTTTTATGACCTTTATCCTGATCATGTCATCCGTAACCATGGTATTGGCCGTGGATGCTGGGCATAAAATGAAAAAGAACAGCGTTATCTGGTACATGTTCCTTACTATTATCGGAGGTGCAATCTTCGTTGGTTCCCAAGCATGGGAATGGGCCACCTTTATCAAAGGGGATTATGGCGCTATTGAAACCAAAGGGGGGCGTATTCTGCAATTCGTGAAGGCCGATAGTGGTGAACGTGCTGCTTTGAGTGACTTTACAAACCAATTGCCAGAAGAGCGAGTAGCTCACGAAAGCAAAAGCGGACTTTGGTTTGTTGGTGAAGGGACGTTGCCTACCTATTCCGTAAATGAAGTGGTAGAAGGTTTCAAGGCCAATTCCAATATCGTCATTCGTACAGAAATGTTGAACGAAGAAGGAGAGAAGACAGTTCTTAGTAGGGATGAATCCTTAAAATCTTTAAATAATGCCAAGTACGTCGTGGAAGGAGCTAATCTGATCCATAATGAATATGGGAGTCGTTTATTTGCCGATTTCTTTTTCTTTATCACAGGTTTTCACGGATTCCACGTATTTTCTGGGGTGATGATCAACCTGATAATATTTTTCAACGTTATCTTGGGTACCTACGAACGCAGGGGACACTATGAGATGGTAGAAAAAGTTGGACTTTACTGGCACTTTGTGGATTTGGTTTGGGTATTCGTATTCACCTTCTTTTATTTGGTTTAATCATTATAAAAATATAACCTGCAAAGCTCTACTAGAGTCTAGGAGGTCCATATAAAACATTAAAAATGGCACACGCACACAAATTAGAAATATTTAGAGGTCTTTTAAAATTTAAGTCGAACACGCAAAAAATCTGGGGGGTATTGATATTTTTAACCCTGGTCACAGCAGTAGAGGTTGCCTTGGGTATAGCCAAGCCCGAAGCATTGACCAAATCCTATGTTTTGGGGATGAAATCGCTTAACTGGATATTCATCATATTGACCTTGGTAAAGGCATACTATATTGCATGGGACTTTATGCACTTGAGGGATGAGAAAAGCTCTTTGAGAAGAACTATAGTTTGGACTCCGATTTTCCTGGTGGCTTATCTGATATTTATCTTGTTGTTCGAGGCAGATTATATCTTTCAAGTATACAAGGAAGGTTTTATAAAATGGAATTTCTAACGTATAATTAACAGAATTAAAAGACGGTTTTTATACCGTCTTTTTTATTTTTGTACCCTACCTTATAGCATGAAAAAAGTATTTGTTTTAGTCGTTTTATTTATACTTCCCATTGTTGCCTATTTATTTTTTGCCTCGGGTATAAATAATTTTGGAAAGCTTCCCATTCTTACGGAAAAGGTATCCGATATTTCCATTATAGATCCGGCATATACCCTACAGGATAAAATTACCATACTTGGTTTTTTGGGTGAGAATGTAGAGCTTAAAAAAGGGAATGCCTTTAATCTGAACCAAAAAATATATAAGCCTTTCTACGAATTCAACGATTTTCAATTCGTCATGGTCATGCCCAAGGGCACAGAGGCAAAGGTGGAGGAATTGAAAAAAGATTTAGGAAGTCTGGGGGATATTTCCAAATGGAAGTTTATCTATGGGGAACCAGAGGAAATAAAGTCCATGTTCGCCAGCTTACAAACAGATCTCACACTAGAGGACAACCTGAGTACATCTTTTGTTTTTATTGTGGATAAGGATAAAAGCCTAAGAGGAAGAAAGGACGATGAAGGCAATGGCACCAAATATGGCTTTAATACCTCTTCAGTGGCCGATCTGAACAATAAGATGGAGGATGACGTAAAAATCATTTTTGCGGAATATCGCATGGCCTTAAAGAAGAACAATGCCGAAAGAAGCAACTAATGAAGAATAAATACACATATGTTTGGGTTTCATTGATTGTGTTGATTTTCGGGATTATTTTTATTCCTAGGATCGTAGACCGTATACAGAGTGGTTCTATTGTGGAGAACGACCGCATGAACGTAAAGAACAACAGCGGAGCCTTGTCGTATATCGAATTTAATGGCGAAAAAAGAAAGGTGCCTTCATTTTCATTGGTCAACCAAGATAGCCTAGTCATCACAGAAAAAGATTATAGGGGCAAAGTGTATGTGGTAGAATTTTTCTTCACTACCTGTCCGAGTATTTGTCCGATAATGAACAAAAATTTGGTGGAGATTCAGGAAGAATTTAAAGATTTTCAAAATTTTGGAGTGGCTTCGTTTACCATTAATCCAGAGTACGACACCCCGACGGTTTTGAAGAAGTATGCCGAATCCTATGGGATAACTAATATAGATTGGCATTTGTTGACCGGTAGTCATGAAGAAATCTACGACTTGGCCAATAACGGCTTCAATATTTTTGCGGCCCAAACACCCAATGCCCCTGGAGGTTTTGAACATTCGGGACTTTTTGCCTTGATTGATAAAAAAGGGTTTATCAGGTCCCGGGTCGATGACTTTGGAAACCCAATTATTTATTACAGGGGGACTATCTCTGAATCTGAAGGTCAGAACGAACAGGGAGAAAAAGAACAGATTGCGATTTTAAAAGAGGATATTAAAAAATTATTGGAAGAATAGGATGGATGCCATTGCTTTAAAAGAGAAGAAATTTAATAAACTTATCACCTTGGTTTCCGTGGTGATCCCAGTAGTGGTTGCTATCTTGTTTGGGGTAAAATTGCCGAATGTGGAGCCACTTTCCTTTTTGCCGCCAATTTATGCGGCTACAAATGGGCTTACTGCCCTTTTGTTGATAGTTGCAGTCTGGGCCATAAAAAATGGAAAGAGAACGTTGCACCAGAATCTAATGACCACATGTATTGCATTGTCCTTGGCGTTCTTGGTCATGTACGTGGCCTATCATATGACCTCGGACTCCACAACCTTTGGAGGGGAAGGATGGATCAAATGGGTTTATTATTTTATACTGGTCACACATATCATTTTGTCCATAGCCATTATTCCTTTGGTATTGAGAACCTATGCCAGAGCTTATTTGAAGAAGTTTGAAGCACATAGAAAATTGGCAAAGATTACCTTTCCAATATGGCTTTATGTAGCTGTTACAGGGGTGGTAGTCTATTTGATGATTTCCCCTTACTATATTCAATAATCTAAAGTACGAATTTTGAAAAATAAAAGCATCCTAGTTGTTCTAACCCTCTTAGCAGTCTTTCTGCCACAATTTATGGAGGCCCAATGTGCCATGTGTCGGGCAGTCTTGGAGAGCGAGGCCGATACCTCTGCTGCGGAAGGGATCAATAACGGGATAGTCTACCTTATGGCGGTTCCCTATATTTTGGTAGCAGGCTTATTTTATTTCATCTATAGAAAGATGAGAACTTAGGGCGGTTAGAGCCTATTTAAGATACTAGCATTTCCAATGAATGCCTTCAACAATCACTCAATGTTGTCAGTTTCATTTACGCAACTTTAGTTGCTATCCCAGCACCTTTTACCACTCCTATTTTTTCCCCTCTCCAGGTAATACGCGATCATGAAGATCAGGAGACTTACCTAAAACGTAGTTCTAAAGTTTGTCCTTTTCATTAATCACCTGTAGCACGCCGCTAATTTGTAATTAGGATGCATTTTCTTTTAACAGGAAAGTCTCCAAAAAATAAAGAAATAGTCCATTTAAAAATATTTTGGACAAAAAGTTGTAACAAAAAGCAATCTTCCTAGTCTTATCAGCGTACCTAATCGAAAACATCCAATTCAATTTTGTTATGATAGAAATTAAAGATCTTCATAAATCCTATAAGATGGGAAGCAATTCCCTCCATGTATTAAAAGGTATTAATTTTTCCGTTGAAGAAGGAGAGTTGGTAGCAATCATGGGTTCTTCGGGATCAGGTAAATCAACCTTATTGAATATTCTGGGAATGTTGGATGAATTGGATAAAGGTTCCTATACTTTAGATGGTGTACCTATTGTAAATCTTAACGAAACCAAGGCAGCCAATTATCGAAACAAATTTCTGGGCTTTGTATTTCAGTCCTTCAACCTAATCAATTATAAAACAGCTCTTGAAAATGTTGCCCTGCCCCTTTACTACCAAAAGGTAGGAAGGAAAGAACGACAAGAAAAGGCTTTGAAATATTTGGAACAGGTAGGTCTAAAGGAATGGGCAGGGCATCTTCCCAATGAGCTTTCTGGTGGACAAAAACAGCGTGTGGCCATTGCACGGGCTATGGCGGCCGAACCCAAAGTATTGTTGGCAGATGAGCCAACGGGTGCACTGGACAGTAAAACGTCTTATGAAGTAATGGATCTTATCCAAAAAATTAACGACAAGGGAAATACCATCTTAATCGTTACGCATGAACCTGATATTGCCAATATGTGCAAGCGTATCGTTCATTTGAAGGATGGGATAATTCTGGAAGATAAAAGGGTTGAACAAGTAAGAGCGTCGCAATATGTTTAGTAGGGACAATTGGAAAGAAATTTTCCAGACGATTCAAAAGAATAAACTGAGGACATTTTTGTCCGGGTTTACCGTTGCACTGGGTATTTTCATCTTCGTTGTTCTCTTTGGTTTCGGAAACGGACTGATCAACACCTTTGATGAATTTTTTGGGGACGATGCCACCAATGTATTTTTTGTATTTCCAGGACGGACCACAAAACCATACAAGGGCTTCAAGGCAAATAGGCAAATAGAATTTGAAAATAGCGATTTAGCTGATATAGAAAAGAATTTTCCAATGTTCCTGGAGTATACCACCCCAAGGATTTCTAGAAGTAGCTTGGTAAAATATAAGAATGAATCCAATAACTATTCCAATAGAGCTGTAGGTCCTGCACATCAGTTTGCAGAAAAGACGATCATGATGAAGGGTAGGTACATCAACGAAGCTGATGTCACCAATAGAACTAAATATGCTGTTATCGGAAGATTGGTAGAAAAGGATCTATTTGGTACGGATAATTCCATAGGCAACTATATTGACATAGGCGGTAGTGCATTTATGGTCATTGGAGTTTTTCAGGACGAGGGTGGAGACAATGAGGAAAGGACCATATATATACCGTACACCACAAGACAGCTTATTGAGAAGAATACAGATAAGATAGATCAAATTATTGTTGGGTTTAGACCGGAAATTGGATATGTCGGGGCGATGGCCTTTGATAGGAGTCTGACAAGGTTCATTAAGGATAAGAAAAATATCAGTCCAGATGACGAGAGCGGAATTTTTATCAGAAATATTGCCGATCAGTTAAAACAAAACCAACAATTCGCAAGGGTTTTACAGATAATTGTGGCCTTTGTGGCCTTCGGGACCATTATTGCCGGAATTATAGGGATCAGTAATATTATGGTTTTCGTGGTCAAGGAGCGAACCAAGGAACTGGGAATCAGAAAGGCATTGGGAGCTACTCCTAAGTCAGTCATTGGCACCATTTTGTTGGAGTCCGTATTTATTACTACGGTATCGGGCTTCATAGGAATGATCTTGGGAATTGCCATATTGGGATCCCTTGGAGATACCTTAAAAGATTATTTTATTACCAATCCATTTATCAATTTAACCATGGCCATTACAGCCACTATAGTATTGATTTTCTTTGGTGCACTTGCAGGTTATTTACCTGCCAAAAGAGCGGCCGATATAAAACCAATTGTAGCTTTAAGAGACGAATAACATGCGATTTATATTTGACAGAAATACATGGCAGGAAATATACGGTTCTATAAGTAAGAACAAGACCCGTACCATCATTACGGTGGTTGGTGTTTTGTGGGGTATTTTTATTTATATCGTATTGTCCGGTGCGGCAAAGGGGTTGGACAATGGTTTTGAAAAACAATTTGAAAATGTGGCCATGAACAGTATGTTCGCTTGGGCGCAAAGTACAAGCATGCCTTATAAAGGATTTAAAACCGGAAGGCAGTTGCAACTAAAACTACAGGATGTAACCGTGCTAGAAAATAGGGTTCCAGAGATACAATATATTGCCCCAAGAAACGTAAAGGGTATTTTTGGCAGCGGTCCTGCGCAGATTATTAGAGGTACCAAGTCTGGGAATTATGCGGTTTATGGGGATTATCCTGTATTGACAAAAATAGCCACTAAGAAGATATATGATGGGGGCAGGTTCATCAATGATGAGGATATAGACCAGGCACGAAAGGTCTGTGTCATTGGAGAACGTACCCAAAAAGAGATATTTGAAAAAGGAGAGGATCCTATAGGAGGATTTATTAGGATCGATAATGTGTTCTTTCAAGTAGTAGGTGTGCACAAATTTACACCTGGTGGTGGGTTCGAAAGTGATTCGGATATCTATATCCCGTTCAGTACTTTTAAAAAATTGTACAATACCGGTGAAGATGTTTCTTGGTTGACCATTGCAGCGTATGACGATGCAGATGTGATTCAGGTAGAAAAAGACGTGAAAGCCCTCCTTAAAACCATTCACAATGTGAATCCCAAGGACGAAAGGGCTTTTGGTTCCTTTAATCTGGGAGAGATTTTTAATAGAATTGTGGGATTTGCGGAAGGCCTGACCTTTTTATCCCTGGTAGTGGGAATAGCTACTATACTGGCTGGGGTCATAGGAATTGGAAATATTCTTTTGATCTCCGTTAAGGAAAGAACCAAAGAATTGGGGGTTAGACGGGCTTTGGGTGCAACACCACGAGAGGTACGCGCCCTTATTATATTGGAGTCGGTGCTATTGACCATGATTGCTGGAGTTATCGGTATCATATTGGGAGCAGGAGTGTTGAGCATAATCAACGGTTTAACGCAGGATACAGATTTCCCCTATGCCAACCCAACAGTGCCCATCCCTTATGTTCTAGGGGCCTTGGCAATAATGGTCATCCTAGGAACATTGATCGGGTTGATACCTGCCCAACGTGCCGTAAGCATAAAACCAATTGACGCATTAAGAGAAGAATAAACTAAACTATATCATTAAATAAAGACGATCAAAATGAACAAAATTCTAAAATACGTATTGATAGGAGTCGTAGTGTTGGGAGCATTATGGGCTGCAGCATTTTTCGTAAAAACGAATAGCAAATCTGCCATTACATATGAAACAAAAAATCCTTTTACCGCCAATGTGGAAAAGAAAACTGTGGCCACGGGAAAGGTAGTGCCCGAGGATGAGGTTCAGATTAAACCTCAAGTTTCAGGTATTATCGATAAGATATATCTAAAAGAAGGTGCTAAAGTGAAGGCAGGAGATTTGATCGCAAAAATTAAGGTGGTTCCCAATGAGCAATCTTTAAACCAAGCCAAGGGACGTGTAAAGAATGCAGAAATTGCATTGAATAACACCAAAATTGAATACGATAGAAATAAAATACTATTTGATAAAGGGGTTGTTTCCAGTCAGGATTTTAATTCACAACAACTTCGGTATGACCAAGCTAAATTGGAATTGCAAAATGCACAATCCGATTATCAGATCATCCGTGTTGGATCTGCTGGAGGCTCAGCAACCGCCAATACAAACATTAGAGCCTTGGTATCGGGAACTATATTGGAGATCCCAGTAAAAGAAGGGGATCAAGTGATCCAAAGTAACAATTTCAATGACGGAACCACCATTGCTACCATTGCGGATTTAAGTATCATGATCTTTGAAGGAAAGGTAGATGAAGGGGAAGTTGGAAAGTTGCAATTGGGGATGCCGCTAAAGATTAGTTTGGGCGCCATCAATGATAAGGAATTTGATGCCAAACTTAGGTTTATTGCACCAAAAGGTGTGGAAGAATCTGGAGCAGTTCAGTTTAAGATTGAAGGGGATGTGACCGTTGAGGACGACTTTTTAATTCGTGCTGGTTATAGTGCAAATGCGTCCCTTGTTTTGGAGAAAAAAGACAGCGTTATGGTGATTCCGGAAGCCTTGTTGCAATTTGATAAAACTACAGATGAGCCCTATGTGGAAATCTTAACGGGCGACCAGAAATTTGAGCGTAAAGATGTTAAAATAGGAATTTCGGACGGTGTCAATGTAGAAATTGTAGAAGGGATTACCAAGGATGACAAAGTAAAGATTTGGAACAAGACAGAGCCTATTAAGAAGGGAACTGAGGAAGACGAAGAAAAAAACTAAACTAGTTCAATCATCAAAAACAGTTACCAATGAAAATTAAGTTTATAATAGTTTTGGTTCTTTTTTCAATAGGATCGGTTACGGCACAAATGAAGAAATGGACGTTACAAGAGTGTGTCGATTACGCCTACGAGAATAATTTGAGTATTGAGCAGTTTGAATTGGATTTGGAAAGTATAAAACTCGATAAATCGGATGCCATTGGAGGTTTTCTTCCAAGTTTAAGTGCCTCTTCCACTTTATCTGGAAATACTGGATTATCCTTTGACCCTACCAACAATCAGCCTGTAACCACAACCATTGTTACGGCGTCTGGTGGATTGTCATCTTCCGCAGTTCTTTTTGACGGCCTAAGAAACATCCATAGACTGAACCGTGCCAAGCTTGCAGCCCTTGCCAGCCAGTATAGATTGGAAGATTTAAAAGACGATATTGGATTGTCTGTAGCCAATGGATACTTGCAAATATTATTGAACAAGGAATCTCTTGTAGTTTTTAAGGCACAGTATGCTGTTACGGAACAAGATTTAAAACGCACCAAAGAGTTGGTAGAATCGGGCGTGGTGCCTATGGGCGATTTATTGGAGGTAGAAGCAACAGCTGCTACTCAGGAGCAACAAATTGTAAATGCGGAGAACCTTGTGTTTATTTCCCGTATTAATTTGGCCCAGTTACTGCAGATCACGGATTACGATAATTTTGATATCGTGGACCAAGAATTTATGGTGCCGCCATCCAATATATTGGACAATTCTCCTAAGACTATTTTTGATAAGGCACTTACCTTCAGGAATGATATTAAGTTAGCCGAATCTAATGTAGATGTTGCGGAGAAAGATTTAGACATTGCCAAGGGTGCGCTTTATCCTACGTTAAGAGGTTTTTTTAACTATAATACGAGATACTCGGATCAGCCGTCATTTGATCCCGTTACCAACACGTTTATGACCACAAGTTTTGGGGATCAATTATGGATGAACGATGGTATCTCTTATGGTGCCCAGTTAAGCATTCCTATATTCAATGGCTTTAGTGTGAAGAACAATATCAAAAGGTCAGAAATTAATGTTGACAGGTCAAGGCTTCAATTAGAGCAGGACAAATTGGCCTTGGAAGCAAATGTGAACCAAGCGTATGCTGATGTCAAAAATTCTTATAAGTCCTATGAGGCTGCTCAAAAGACGTTAGAAGCTAGAAAAACGGCCTATGAGTATACAAGGGAACGTTTTGAGGTAGGATTGATGAATGCCTTCGATTTTAGCCAGTCACAAGCTAGGGTAGATAATGCAGAGGCAGATTTGATACGTACAAAATATGACTATATTTTTAGATTGAAGGTATTAGAGTTTTATTTTGGTATTCCTATAACCGTAAACTAAAGTATATTTGTTGCCATTATGGCTTTGATATTAAATTTAGAAACCGCGACAACAAATTGTTCGGTATGTTTGGCAAAAGATGGGAAGGTAATAGCTATCAAAGAATTTGATAGTGCCAATTACTCCCATGCAGAACAATTACATAATTTTATAAAGGAAGTCTTGAAAAAGGCTTCCTTTTCATTGCAAGATATAGATGCCGTAGCCGTAAGCAAGGGTCCTGGGTCTTATACCGGACTGCGTATTGGTGTTTCAGCAGCTAAAGGGTTGTGTTTTTCTTTGGATGTACCGCTTATTTCCATCCCTACCCTTGAGAGTATGGCCCATCAGCTTGTGGTGCCAGAGGGTCATCTGATTATTCCCGTTTTAGATGCCCGAAGGATGGAGGTTTATTCTGCTGTTTATAGCCGTGATCTAAAGGAGATAAGGGCTACAGAAGCTGAGATCATCAATGAGGATTCATTTAAGGAATATACAGACACCCACACCCTTCATATAATGGGCAGTGGAGCGGAGAAGTGCAAAGGAGTCTTAAACCACCCCAATATTGTATTGGATACAACAGTTGTTCCTTCTGCTAGGGAGATGGCACAATTGTCCCAAAAAAAATTCGAAGCAAGCGACTTTGAAAATGTCGCCTACTTCGAACCGTATTATTTAAAAGATTTTGTTTTGCAGAAGAAAAAGGCCTAGGCCTTGTGAATAACTCTTTGTGGGAATGGAATTTCAATCCCAGCCGCATCAAATCTAGATTTAGTTTCTTCCATTACATGAAAGTGCGCCTCCCAGAAATCTGGATTGTTTGCCCAAAAACGGAGTGAAAGGTTTACGGAACTGTCCGCCAAAGCATCTACATAAACCACTGGGGCCGGATCCTTAAGGATCTTATCGTTCTCGGCACAGATCTGAAGTAATATTTCTTTCGCTTCCTTAATATTGGAACCATACCCAATACCCATGGTAATCTTATCACGCCTTGTGTCCTGTGCATTGTAATTGATAATGTTGTTATTGGACAATTGCCCATTGGGAATTATGGCAATCTGGTTTCCAAAGGTGCTCAGTTTAGTAGTGAAAATAGAAATTTCTGTAACTGTACCGTCCACACCTTGAGCAGAAATGAAATCTCCTACTTTAAAAGGTTTAAAGATCAGAATCAGTACCCCACCGGCGAAGTTCGCCAAGGAACCTTGAAGTGCCAAACCAACGGCAAGTCCGGCGGCACCCACAATGGCTACCAATGAGGATGATTGTACACCCAATTGTGTGATCACAAGGACAAACAGCAGGAATTTCAAAACAATGCTGATAAAGCTTTGCAGGAAGTGTTCCAGGGCCAAATCAAATTCTTGTTTTTCAAAGAATTTTCGGACCAATTTGTTAATCATTTTAACTACCCAGAGTCCTATAAAAAGGATCAGAACTGCTGCGATTATATTAGGCAAGAATTCAATCGCCCATTGGGTGAAATCGTCTACGTATTTTTCAACTTTCTCTATTTCTATCATATACTTTTTCTAAAATTTTAACAAAAAAACAAAAAATAGGGTCGCCTATCAAGTTTATGGGCTTAAAGTACTGTTAATCCTCACTTATAGCACTCATCTGTAACAAAGTTTCTTCAATGGTATGGACCGGTAATTTACAACTACCTTCTTGGCAGATATAAATAGGTGTGGCACCTTCCACAAATCTATTTTGTAATAATAGTAGGTCGTTTGTGGGTATATTGCTTCCGGCAACAAGAGCCTGTGGCAAATAATGGGCATTTAGTTCTTTTGCTCTTGCATCAGATTCATCGCCTACAATAGCGATTTCATAGAAGTTTAGTTGGTGGTAAAGGACCAAATGAAGCCAATTGGCATGTCCCTGGGCATTTTTGGTAAAATTTTCTTGGACGTTTAAGAGCATTTGTTGGGCAAGATCACCATAGCCTTCAATGGGAAAGAGTTTTCCAATTTTAAACAAACAATGCGCCATGATGCTATTGGATGCTGGAATGACGTTATCAGCAACTTCTAAGGTTCTTCTAATTACATAGGCATCGCTTTTTGCGGTAAAAAAGAAGAGCGCACTTTCTTCATCATAAAAATTAGTGATACAAAAGTCCAAAAGTTCTTTTGCTTTTAAGAGCCAGTGCTCATCAAATGTAACCTCATAAAGTGCAAAAAGTGCTTCTATTACCGATACGTAATCTTCGAGAAATCCATTTATGGAACTTGTTCCATTTTTATGGTTGTGAAATAATCCGCCTTCTTCATTGGTTAAATGATTCAAAATAAAATTGGCATTCTTGACGGCCAAATCCAAATAGTCATCATTTTGAAGATATCTATACGCATCTACCAATCCTTTTAGCATCAGGCCGTTCCATGAGGTCAGGATCTTGTCATCCAATCTGGGTCGGTTTCTTTTTTTCCTTTCTTTTTTTAGAAAATCCTTACACGCTTCTATGGTCGCATTTAATTGCGCAATGGTTATTGTATGCTTCGCCGCAATTTCCTTGTCAGGAGCATCCTTTATGAGGACATAGTTCCCATGCTCCCAATGTCCATAGTCGTTTATGTTGTAATAGTCCTTAAAGATTTTGAATTGATCCCCTAACAAATTCTCCAATTCAGGAACCGTCCAAACATAATAGGCTCCTTCCTCCAGCTTGTTTTCAGTGTTTAAACTATCGGCATCCAAAGAAGAATAAAACCCATAGTTTGGTGCCATAAGCTCTGTTGTAATAAAATCGATCGTTTCTTTTACCGTCTTCTTATAGAGGGTCTTTTTTGTGGTTGCATAGGCTTGTGCATATAAACTGACCATTTGCCCGTTGTCATAGAGCATTTTTTCAAAATGGGGAACATGCCATTTAGTGTCCACGGCATACCTGGAAAATCCACCACCTATATGATCAAAGATCCCCCCATTTGCCATGCGTGTCAGGGTTACATTCACATAGTCCTTTATAGCCTGGTCATTTCCTATAGTGGCATAGTGCAAAAGAAAATCTAGGTTGCAAGGCATCATAAATTTAGGGGCACGTTTATGTCCGCCTAAAAAAGTATCAAAATAGGAGGACCATTGTACTATGGCCTCATCCAATTGTTCCATTGAAAATATAGGAGCTCCTTCATTTTTTTCAACCAGGTTGATGGTGCGGATTCCTTCGGCCAAATTCTCGGCATAGGCTATGACCTTCTTGGGTTCCTTCTGATACAGGTCGGCAAGTTGTTGCAGTACTGTTATCCAATCCTGTTTTTTTACATAGGTGGCCCCCCAAAAGGGCCTGCCATCGGGCAGGGTGACAACATTTAGAGGCCATCCACCACTTCCGGTCATCATTTGCAGGGCGTCCATATAAATATGGTCAATGTCCGGGCGTTCCTCTCTATCTATCTTAATACAAATAAAGTGCTCATTCATTACGTCAGCCACAGTTTCATCCTCGAAACATTCGTGCTCCATGACATGGCACCAATGGCATGCGGCATAACCAATGCTTACCAATACCAATTTGTTTTCCCTTTTTGCACGTGCCATGAGGTCTTGGCTCCATGCTTCCCAATGTACAGGATTGTGGGCATGCTGCAACAGATAGGGGCTGCTCTCGTGAATAAGGTTATTGGTGTGTTTGTGGGTCATGTTAAATGGATATAGTTAAACTAGAAGTGACTTCTTTGAGCTTATGAAGGTACAAAAGAGGGCCCTAATGGACATAAAAAAAGCGCCCTTAAGAGGCGCTTTAATTTAAATTTTATTGAAAAGTTATCCAACTTCAAAGGTAATCTTGACGTTTACGCGATAATTATCCATTTTCCCGTCTTTTACTGTGGCACTTTGTTCATTGATATAAACAGAACGGATGTTTTTAACAGATTTTGAAGCTTCACTAACGGCATTCTTTGCGGCATCTTCCCAGCTTTTATCTGAGTTTGCCAATATTTCAATAACTTTTAGAACTGACATAATGAATAGTTTTAGAGTTTCCTTAAATGTAGAAAATCTTATCCATCAATTCAAGTTTTTGATGGGTCATTATCCGTTTAAAGCTACTACCTGTTCAATTTTATCTCCCATCATATTTTTTAACATGTTCTCAATACCATTCTTTAAAGTAAAGGTAGAAGAGGGACAGCCGCTACATGCTCCCTGAAGAACAACGTTTACAGTTTTGGTCTCCTCATCATACGATTTGAAAAGGATATTACCACCATCACTGGCTACTGCAGGCTTCACATATTCTTCTAAGATATCAATTATTTTTTTTGAAGTGTCGTCCAAACTATCGGAATGCACTTGACTCGAGGGTGCTTCTGCCTTTTGTTTGGCAACACTGTTGGCTGAGACCACTTCTTTGCCATCGGCAATGAAATTCCGGATATATTCCCTTATTTCCAAAGTGATTTCATTCCAATCGGCAACTTCATATTTGGTAACGGATACATAGTTTTCGTCAAAGAAGACCTCTTTGACAAAAGGAAATTTAAATAGTTCGGTGGCCAAAGCGGAGTCCTTGGCTTCGTCAATATTTTTAAATTCAAAAGCGGTGGGTACTAACAATTTATTGGCAACAAAGCGCATCGCCGCCGGATTTGGGGTGTTTTCTGCGTAAACCGTCGCTGGCACCTTCTTTTCGTCTTGTTCTTCATGAACAATAGGAGCGCCACTGTTCAGGTATTCCACGATTTGCTGCGCCACTTCATCCCTTACATCTGACCATTGAACAATATCATAGCGTTCCAAAGCAATAAAATTACCTGAGATATAAACGGTTTTTACAAATGGAAGGTAGAAAAGTTGTTGTGCCAAAGGTGAATTCTTTGCCTGATCTATATCCTTGAACTCATAATTGTTGTTCTTGGTTATAAAATGATTAGTCTCAAACTTTAGTATGTGTGGGTTGGTTGTTTCGTATATAGTGATAGTGTATTCTTTCATGGGAATAAAATTTTACGCAAAAGTACAAAGGATTTCCTATTTAAACCACTTTATACTAATGTAGTATTTCAACCGTTATATTTAATATTTGAACGGTTTATACAATCTTTACCCCATATTCTAGATGAAACGACTCCTTTTAGCTTTATTGGCTTCTTTTGCACTTGGTTCACCAGCCATTGCACAGGAAGGGATCCCAGTTTATTTTGACTACCTAGCAGATAATTATTATTTGGTATACCCTTCTATGGCAGGTATCAGTGATGGAGGTAAAATAAGGCTAACGGCCAGAAAACAGTGGTTCAATGTTGAGGAAGCTCCCAGCCTTCAAACTTTTAATGCCAATTTTAGAGTTGGTGAAAATAGTGGTTTGGGTGGTATCCTTTTTAATGATTCCAACGGCTACCACTCCCAAACAGGTTTTAAAGGAACTTATGCCCATCACCTCAAATTAGGCGGTGATGAGCGTTTTTTGAACCAATTATCCTTTGGTGCAAGTGTAGGTGTAATACTCAGTAGTCTTGATGAAACTGAATTTAGGTCCATCATCCCTGATCCAGTGATTACAGGGGTTAAAAATACGGCGGCCTATTTTAATGTGGACTTTGGTTTTTCCTATAATTTTCTGGAATTCTATGCGCATACGGCAGTATTGAACGCCTTGGGCAGTGGGCGCGATCTGTACACTGCAAACGAATTTGATAACCTTAGAAGGTATTTGTTTTCTGTTGGGTACGTATTTGGAAAAGGCGAAATACAATTGGAGCCGTCCATGTTATTTCAGATGACCGATTTTACGAAAGAAAAAACAGTTGATATCAACGCCAAGGTTTATAAAAGCGTTCCTTTTGGTACCATTTGGGGCGGACTTTCCTATAGAAGAAGTTTTGATGGGGCACAATTTCAGACCAACGGTAGCTTTGGAGAACAACGCTTACAATTAGTAACCCCTATAGTGGGCGCTAATATAGGTCAGTTTTTGGTATCCTATAACTACTCCTATCAGATGGGTGATATTAGGTTTGACAATGGAGGTTTCCACCAGATTACCCTTGGGTACGACTTTGGCCAAACAGAAAAAAGGTACGATTGTAAATGTCCTGCGGTCAATTAAAAAACAAGCTTATCGCATAAATACCATAAGCTTGAATTCGATTTTATTCCCAAGTATAATTTTTCTTCAAGGCTTGTTTTTGGATTGCTGATAATAATGCATTTTCCAATTCACCTTTAGAACTGTCCTTTTGGTTTTTTGCCAAATAGGCTTCCCGCTTACTATTCAGTTCCTGTATCTCATTTTGGATTTTCTCCCTTTCTTCTTTTTTGGAATTGATATATTGGGTGATTTCCTTATCAGATTTATTTTTTAATTCCTGCGGCAATTGCTCTTTTTCAACTTTGGAAACGTCAAAGTCTATTTTTTTTGAGGCATCCACTAAATCCCATTCAGAATTGCTGTACAATCTGGAACTCTTGCTTACTGCCCTCTTTACCATGACGGCCTCCTCCATGGCTTCCGCATTTTGGTCTTGTGTACTTTGCATCGCTATTTTTGTGGCACCCATGGCACCATAGGAAATATAGGTCCTGTTGAGTCGGACATTCAATTGTAAGATCACATCGTCATAAGGAGTGACAATATGCACTACTTTTCTATTATGGTCTATGGCCATATATTCTCCTCCAGTCAATATAGCGCCATGCTTCCATTTTGTGGAGATCCCCTGCTCATAATTTCCACAGAAGATGGTATTGACAACAATGTCCTTTTCTTTGGCGTTGGTAGCGGCGTCCCAATAATTTAATCTGCCCTGAGAGAAAGGCTCGTTCCCGGCGATAAAGATCAGTTTTAGATCGTCCTCATTTTTTCCCCAGTCCAGTTGGTTCAAGGAAGTCTGTATGACCTGGCCGCAATATTCCTCACCTCCATTGGTTGTGAGGGAGAATAGTTTTTCTGAAATTTCATCCAGATCACTGCTGAAACCTATCACCTGTCTAATATACCCCTCATAGGAAGATAGGTTGTCATTGCCATACTCATATATGGCGATTTGCAATTGGGGCCTGGTGTCATTACCGCATTTAACATACCCAAATTTGTTGACTACATCCCATAATTGCGCTTTGGCCTGATTGATGAGACCATCCATACTGTTACTGGTATCCAATAAGAGCGCGATCTTCACAGTTGGTTTTGATTTGTATACAGGTTGTTGCGCTTCTACCATAAAGCCAAATGGGGCAACACTATCGCTTCCTTCAATGGTAGCTCCAAAAGCTTCTCCCATACCTAAGGCAAGGAAACCTATACTTAAAAATTGTATTAAATTTTTCATACTTCAAGGTTTTAATTAATAATGAATTATCCTTAAAGCTAAATCCATCTTTTTATGAATAAAACCGATAATGAGTCAAGCTGCTATTTCAATGAGCGTACGTAACCTTTGATTGTGGGAAGTGTCAAAATTCGGATTGAACATCGCATGAATCGGGATTTTCACATTTTTTAATATCATTTAAATCAGTTAAGTTTAACACATTCAATATTCCTCATGCCCAGAACAAAATATTTCTTAGCCCTTTTACTTTTCAGTTTTACCGTGGTCACTTCACAGGTAAAGCAAAGAGAAGGTACTTTTGAATTAAAGGGGTCTGTAGTAGGTAAGGAAAATAATACTCCTTTAAGTGGGGTGAACGTTTCCAATCAAAAAGGGAGTTATGCCACCACCAATGGTCTTGGAGAATTTAGAATTAATGTGGTTGTGGGTGATCGATTGCAGATTGAAAGTCCCTATTTTCAGACCGTATATTATACCATTAAAAATCAAGAGGACATCAAAGTCTTGGTGGAAGGTTATGAAGTGAATAAAAAGGGGGGTCTTGAGGATAGGGATGATTTGAGCTCTAAGATTTCCCATCAAATGTTGTTGGATTCTGCACTCCACTACAAGAAATCGAATATTGAAAAGAGTTTGGATTTTATAACGAAATCCATTTTGCAATTGGGAAATAGAGGTGATAAGGGACAGATGTCAGCATCCTTGAGTACCCTTGGAGAAATATACCATTACCATAAGCAATATGATTTGGCAATTGCCAACTATCTAGATGCACTGCGGAACAAGAAATCAGTAAAAACAGAAATCCTATTGGGGAAGGCCTATCTCATGAATAAGGAGTATAAAAAGGCCGAAGTTATTTTCACCTCCTTGACCAAAGAAGGAGGGACTGTCCCCTATCAAAAGGTTGAAATATATGAAAGCTTGGGGGATGCCAATATGGGTCTGGGGAAAAACAAAGAGGCCTTGGCGAATTATAATTTAGGATTGGAATTGGCCATGCAGCATTTAATTACGCCCAAGATGACCGATCTTAATTCCAAGATTGGGAACGCCTATGCCCAAGATAATAAAATGGATCGGGCTGCCGAGTTTTATGATAGTTCTTTGGAACTGGCTAGTAAACAAGCGCCCCAGCGTGCCGTTCAGGAAAAGGAAAAAGTGGCCGATTTTTACAATCAAAAAAGTCAATTTTCGGCAGAAATAGCATTGAGGAAAAAAAGTTTGGATGAATTGAACAAGATTCCCAAGTCCAAGCCTTCTAAAAATAGGGGCATTACCACTTCAGATACGATAACCACCCAACGCATCAATTATAAAATTGCGAATGCCTACATAGCTCAGGACAAGCTAACTGAGGCCATTCCCTACCTGGAGCAAAGTATCAAAGAGGCCGATGCAGATGATGATTTGGTGGTACAAAAGGATGCGACACGGAAATTGTCAGAGGTCTACAAGTACAAAGGGGAATATTCCAAAGCCTTGGAAACCTACCAGCAATATGTTTCCGTGGTGGATACACTCTACGTAAGAAAGGAACAGGAAATTTCAAGAGCGGCACGTTTTAATCGGGAAATAGCGGCCAAGCAGAGCAGAATATCAGGATTGGAGCAGGAGAGGGAGCTCTCGCAAAGTAAATACGACCTTGCCCTAACCGAGCAAGAGCTGATTGCAGAAAACAATAAAAGGCAGACATGGGTCATTTATTCCTTGGTTTTTGGATTGTTGTTAATGGGATTGGTGGTGTTTTTCTTTTATAGGAGCAATAAGCAACAGAAATTGGCCAATAATTTATTGGCTTTAAAATCTTTGCGCTCACAAATGAACCCTCATTTTATTTTTAATGCCCTTAACTCCGTCAATAATTATATTGCCAAAAGTGATGAACGAGCCGCGAATAGGTTTTTGAGTGATTTTTCAATGTTGATGAGGTCAGTTCTTGAGAATTCAGAGGAAGATTTTATTCCCTTGTCCAAAGAACTCGACTTATTGGAGCTCTATGTAAAGTTGGAGCATAGTAGGTTTCCGGATAAATTTGAGTACCATCTATTTGTAGATGAAAAAATAGAGATTGATAAATTTCAAATCCCGCCCATGTTGCTTCAGCCCTATATAGAAAATGCCATTTGGCATGGTCTTCGTTATAAGGAGGAAAAGGGTTTTTTAAAAATAGAACTACAGCTAAAAGACGAAAATGAGATATTGATAACTATTTCAGATGATGGAATAGGTCGTAAAAAATCAGGGGAGTTAAAAACCTCCAATCAAAAGAAACAGCAATCCAAAGGAATGGGGAACATTAAAAAACGAATCGCCATTTTGAACGATATGTACAAGGATAGGATAACCGTATCCATAGCTGACCTTTTTGAGGATGAAACTGGTACCAGGGTAGAAATGACGTTAAAAAGAGAATAATGGGCTTAACAGCATTGATCATAGAAGATGAGGCCAATAGCAGGGAAATACTGAGGAATTATCTTGCCAAATATTGTAAGAATGTAAACGTCCTGGGAGAAGCGGCTACCATAAAGGATGGGTTGGTCTTGTTAAAAAAAAACAATCCCGATATGGTGTTTCTTGATGTAGAAATGCCTTACGGCAATGCCTTCGACTTATTGGATCAATTGCCAGATCGGACTTTTGAGACTATTTTTGTAACAGCCTATAACCAGTATGCCATGGATGCCCTAAACCATCATGCGGCCTACTATTTGATGAAGCCCGTTGATATAGATGAGTTGGTGAAGTCGGTCGCCTATGTTGCTGAGGTAAAAGAGCGGGAAAATGCTTTGGAAGATAAAATCCTGACGCCGGTAATAAATAGGGTTGATGGAAAAATAACCCTTCCCCAGCAAGATGGTTTTCAGGTGCTCAATGTGGCAGATATATTGTATTGCAAGGCAGATGATAATTACACGGAAATCTATTTGGAAAACCAAAGATTGGTGGTAAGCAAGACCTTGAAATATTTTGAAGAAGCGTTATCGGATTTTGCTTTTGCCCGTATTCATAAATCCTATCTTGTCAATGTAAACGAGGTAGTCAAATATAAAAAAGGCAAAGGGGGGAGTGTCGTGATATCCAATGGAAAGGAATTATTGGTTTCGGCCTCAAGAAAACAGCAGCTTTTATCGTATTTTGAGTAAAGATATAAACGTAATGGAACATAAATATATAGGCAATGATCATTAAGACCGTAAACGGAAAAACACCAGTAATAGGAGAAGACTGTTATATCGCAGATAACGCCACCATTGTTGGGGACGTGACCATGGGTAGTCAATGTAGCATATGGTTCAATGCCGTTTTACGGGGTGATGTAAACTTCATAAAAATGGGGAACAAGGTAAATGTCCAGGATGGGGCGGTTATTCACTGTACCTATTTAAAAGCTGCCACTACCATCGGGAACAACGTTTCCATAGGGCATAACGCCTTGGTGCATGGGTGTACCATCCATGATAATGTGCTAATTGGGATGGGCAGTATTATAATGGATGATTGTGTGGTGGAAAGCAACAGTATTATTGCCGCCGGAGCAGTCCTTACCAAAGGGACCCATGTGCCGGCTGGAACTATTTTTGCTGGGATGCCAGCAAAAAAAATCAAGGATATCAGTCCGGAACTTAGCTCTGGAGAGGTAGATAGGATCGCCAATGCTTATGTGAAATACTCCGGTTGGTTCAAGGAAGAATAGGGCCTTTATAAATTTCACGATGTCAGGACGGGTGCAGTCGAGACCTAATTGTATGAAATTGCCAGCCTCCATTTGCTTCTTCTCGATCTCTGTCCGGATGTTGAGAGGCTTGTAGTATTCATCTATTCGCTCACATGTCATATCGAGCGCAGTCGAGATATATTGATTCTTTTTTTAGCCATTAGAAGGGGCATAACGAGTCAAGTCGAGATGTAATGAGACATTATTATGGGTGGAAAATTACATTAGATGACCAGAACCATTGTACAAATACGCCTCATTAATTCAAAAATCTTATTTTTGTTCCAACTTAAACTTAAATAGAATGAACGCATATATATTTCCTGGTCAAGGAGCGCAATTTGTTGGAATGGGGTTAGATCTTTATGAAAAATATCCTTTGGCGCAGGAGCTCTTTGAAAAGGCCAATACTATTTTGGGATTTCCCATAACTGATATTATGTTCCAGGGCACGCCCGAGGATCTGAAAGAGACCAAGGTAACCCAACCGGCCATATTTTTACATTCGGTTATTTTAAGCAAGGTAATGGGCGAAAGTTTTAAACCGGATATGGTAGCCGGACATTCCTTGGGGGAATTTTCTGCTTTGGTTGCCAATGGGGTCTTGACCTTTGAAGATGGGTTAAAATTGGTTTCCCAAAGAGCTTTGGCCATGCAAAAGGCCTGTGAGTTGCAGCCAAGTACCATGGCGGCCGTTTTAGGTGTGGAGGATGCCGTTGTAGAGGAGGTTTGTTCTAAAATAAAGGGAATTGTTGTACCGGCAAATTATAACTGTCCGGGGCAATTGGTAATCTCGGGAGAGGTAGAAGCCATTAATGAAGCCTGTGAAAAACTAAAGGAAGCTGGTGCCCGCAGAGCGTTGGTATTGCCGGTAGGTGGGGCCTTTCATTCTCCTTTGATGGAGCCAGCAAGGGAAGAATTGGCAGCTGCGATTGAAAATACAAAATTCAGTGCACCTACGTGTCCAATTTATCAAAATGTACCTACCACCGCGGTAAACAATGCCGACGAAATAAAAAAGAACTTGATCTTGCAGTTGACGGCTCCCGTAAAATGGACCCAAAGTGTGCAACAAATGGTACAAGATGGGGCCACTTTATTTACAGAGGTGGGTCCAGGGAAAGTATTGCAAGGTTTGGTCAAAAAAATACACTCTGAAGCGGAAACAAAATCCGCTGAACTGTCCTAGTTTACCTATGAAATACCACAAAATGGATTGAGCTAATTCTTTAATGTATACAGGATAGCCCAATCCATTTTTTTTGACTTTTTTTGAGTGGTTTATATTTAATCAATATCAATTGCATTAAATGAAGATAAATTACTCATTCTTCCGTAATTCGTATCCTGCAGTAGGGAGATCTATAGTAAGGTCATTGCTGATTTGTGCCTTGTTTTTGGTTTGCTCAAATGCATATGGGCAGGCGGGGATAACGATTACGCCAACTTCACTGACCACAATAGAAGGAGGAGATGCCGTTGAGTTCACGATTGTATTAAATTCTCGTCCGGACGATGATGTCAAGTTATTTATTGTTTCGGAAGATTTGACGGAAGGAACAGTGTCAAAAAAATCATTGACTTTCAAAAGATCTAATTGGGACAAAAAACAGACGGTTAAGGTGGAGCCAGTTGATGATGCTCTTCCTGATGGCCCAATTACCTACAACATCATTATTGGTATTGATGATACTGATGACGAAGATTACAAAGACCTCGAGGAAAGTAAGATTCAAGTTACCAATGGGGACAATGAAACTGTTATGGAATCCAATATTTCCATTGATGATGTGGTGGTGAATGAGAATGGAGGCTCGGCAATTTTTACGGTCACTTTAACGGGTAATTCCATCGGTAGTTTTACCTTCGATTTCACTACGTCAAATGGCACGGCAATGGCAGGCCAAGATTATACGACCATCAGCGGCACATTGAGTTTTACAGGTGAAAGTGGTCAGCGTAGGACCATATCAGTTCCCATTATCAACGACATAGTGGTGGAGCAAAAAGAGGAAAATTTCAAGGTGACCTTGAGCAATGTGAGCCATGTTTTGGTTGGTATTACAGATGATACAGGCATCGGTACCATTGTGGACGATGAGGTCTGTCCGGCAGGTTTCAATGCACCAGTTCTGGACTCGGATGTGGAATCGGTATTTTGTAATGTAGCAAGCCAGGACCTGAACAATTATACTAATAGCACTCCTCCATCTGGTACAATACTCAAATGGACCACGAATAATTTAGATCTTTTGGATACAAATGCCCATTTGGATGATTCAGTTGTGTCTTCAGATTTTCCAGGGACTTATTATGGTTTCTTCTATGATGCGGCCAACAACTGTACTAGTCCGGCTCTAGAGATCACCTTAGAATTCAATTCTAGCCCAACCATAACCTCTACCACGCCTGCTGAGATATGCGATGAAGGTTCTGTTACCTTGGGGGCCAATTTTTCTGAAGGTTCCATCAGTTGGTTCACCACCCCTTCAGGAGGTGTGAGTGTGGCAACGGGAGAAAGTTTTACCACTCCGCTGTTAACGGCTACGACCACCTATTATGTAGAGGCAACCGCCAACGGCTGTACCTCGGCAAGGGAAGCTGTTGTGGTTACTATTAAAGACACTCCATCGGCAGGTACCGCCACGGATATGGGCGCTTGTAGTGTTGCTGCGGGCAGACCTACCACCTTGGATCTGGATGATACTCTTACAGGTGCAGATACTGGTACATGGGCCTATACTGCAGGCCCAACGGGAACTTTTGCAATAGGAACAGACAATGTAGTTGACTTCGAGGGCTTGGAAAACGGGGAATATGTATTTACCTATACAACCACCAGAGCACAGGCACCATGTGCCAATACGTCGGTGTCCGTTACCATATCGGTAACCGCTTGTACTGTGGATTCTGATAACGATGGCATTTTTGATGTGAGCGAAAACACCTTGGGCACGGACCCCAATAATCCAGATACAGATGGGGATGGTATAAATGACGGGGTGGAAGTAGGTGACGATCTCAACAATCCCTTGGATGAAGATGGAGATGGCATCATAGATGCGCTAGATTCTGATATCCTGGATTCCGATAACGATGGGGTGGTAGACCAAGAGGATCCTGCCAATGATGATGCCTGTATCCCAAATATTTCTGCGGCCTGTACCATAGATCTACAAGTTGCCAAAACAGTGGATAATGCCACCCCTACCGCAGGGCGACAGATTACGTTTACGGTTACACTGACCAACCTGAGCCAAATTACGGTGGCAAATGTGGTCATTAATGATCTTGTTGGAGAACAGATTAATGGTTTTCAATACGTATCTAATATTGCCTCCAATGGAAGCTATGATGAAGTAACGGGCAGATGGAGCCTTATGTCCATAGCGCCACAAGAAGAGGCTACCTTATTGATTACCGTAACGGTGCCTCGTGAAGGGAGCTATCAGAACATAGCCGCTTTGGTAAGCTCATCCCCAACAGATGGAAATGCGGAGAACAATATCGCCACGGCCAGGGTTGTGGTAGGTCCCCGCTCCAGTGATGAGCCCGGTTTTGTCTTTAATCAGTTTTCACCAAATGGGGATGGAGTCAATGATGTGTTGCAAATAAACGATGTGTTAAACTATCCAAATAATACCCTGGAAATATTTGACCGGTATGGCAATCAGGTCTTTTCGGTATCCAGATATGATAATACGTGGACAGGCGAGGGTACAAAAGGGCAATTGCCCAAAGGCACCTATTTTTACGTGATGAATCTGGGTGATGGCTCGGAAGTAAAAAAGGGATGGATACAGATCATGAGATAATATAGAATAGGATTACAAATTATCAACCTTCTGCGGTATTTGGCCATTTATCTGATATTTGCAGATTTGACCCTGATAGTTAGCGGTTAGGCTTCTTTTTTCGTAATATTACATCCTTATTTTTTCGAAATATTTCGGCATATTGTGTCTTTAGTTTTGATTGATTTTTTAGCACAGGATTATGATATTAAAAAAAACATATAGTTTCCTTACAACTTCATTCATAGGAAACGGTCTAAAAAGAGCTCTTTTAGTGGGAGCATTTTTAATTTTAGGGTTTCAAGGGTTTGGGCAAGACACGACTCCCCCAAGTGCGCCTACGGGATTGGCTGCGAGCGGTACGACCTCGACGGGTACGACTCTGAACTGGGACGCCTCCACGGACAATGTTGGAGTGACGGGTTACAGGGTCCTTCAAGATGGTTCTCTGATCACTACGACGGGTGGAGCGATTACAACTTTCAATGTGACGGGTCTGTCCCCGAATACCGTCTATGCCTTTACGGTAAGGGCGATCGATGCGGCGGGCAACGAGTCCTTGGACAGCAATACGGTCAATGAGACCACCACCGGTGACGTAACTCCCCCAAGTGCGCCTACGGGATTGGCTGCGAGCGGTACGACCTCGACGGGTACGACTCTGAACTGGGACGCCTCCACGGACAATGTTGGAGTGACGGGTTACAGGGTCTTTCAAGATGGTTCTCTGATCACTACGACGG